>JBEBAY010000001.1:0-3649 GCA_041158645.1 Candidatus Parcubacteria bacterium
ATACAAGAGATATTATAGACCCTATTGAGAATATTAATCCAACATATTTTTCAGATACTATCTGAGTGAGGAAGCTCGAATTTATATATGCAGCGATAGCTACATGTAATGCAAATAGGAATGATAGTATATATGTTTTGTGTATCTTTTGAATAGTCATTTTATACGGATAACAATACTGGTATTACCAATGGTCTCTTTGCTGTATTTTGGAATAGGAATTTTGATATGTTGTCTCCTAGTGTAGTCTTGATCAAATCAAAGTTTGCTGGGTGAGTGTCGCGAGTTCCTTCTTCTATCGTCTTTTTGATTATCAGTCTTACTTGGTGTAGCAAATCTTGATTTTCTTTTAGGTAGATAAATCCACGAGATATGATATCTGGAGATTTTCGAAGTTTTCCTGTTGTGGAATCTATCGTAGCAATCAGCACAAACATACCGTCTTGGGCTAGCATCACGCGGTCGCGGATGACTACCTCTTGTTCATCACCTACAGAGAAACCGTCTACCATCATAGGAGATGCTGGAGCTTTTTCTTTTCGAACACCGATTTTTGTACCATTGTCTGTGATCTCTATTAGAGATCCGTTGTCTGGAACTATTACATTATCCTCGGACATACCTAGCTCCATAGCTAGCTCCTTGTGGCGTACTAGCATAGAGTGGTGACCGTGGATAGGTATAAAGAATTTTGGATGAGTCTTGCGGTGTAGCCACTTTATATCTTCTTGGTTTCCGTGACCTGTCGCGTGAATAGTCTCCTCTGAAGTTCTGTAACTGATAATCTTTACCCCATGACGAGCTAGATTATCCTTTAATTTTTGAACAGAGATTTCATTACCTGGCACAATAGAAGCAGACAATATGATGGTATCTCCTTTTGTTATTGTAAATTTTTTGTGAGTTTTATTTGCTGCACGATTGAGTGCTGCAAATTCTTCACCTTGAGCTCCAGTCATCAGTACTACAATCTTGTTTGGAGGGTAGTTACCGATATCTTCAACTGGGATGATTGTGCCTTTTTGAGGTGTGAATAATCCTGCTTGTTCGCAGACTTCCATATTTGTTTTTAGTGATCGTCCTTCTAGTACTACCTTTTTACCTAGTGATTCTGCCTTCTCTACGATCTTTACTAGGCGTGTGATATGTGAGGCAAAGGCTGCGATGATTATGCGTCCATTACATTTTGTCAGCAGATTTCCAAGTCCCGCATTTACTTTTGATTCAGGCTGAGAGAATCCTTCGTTTTCAATATTTGTAGAATCAGTAAGTAGACATAGTACATTTTCTTTATCAAAAAATGCATATTCTTTTTCTTCTTCATCTGATACTACTCCATCTATCTGATCTAGCTTGTAGTCTCCTGGAGTCACTATAGATCCATATGGAGTCTCTACTATGATACCCATAGAATCCGGTACAGTATGAGTCACACCAAAGAAGCGGACACGGATATTTCCTACTGTAACCACAGAATCATTCTCTACTACGTGCACATTTAGTGCTGGTAGGTGAGAGAATTCTTCTTGTCTCTTTTTCATAAGCAATATAGATAGATTGCGAGAATATAGAGGGGGATTGCCGATACGGCTCATAACTAGTGGGATACCTCCGATGTGGTCTAGGTGACCGTGTGTCACAAACATAGCACGGATCTTATCCTTGCGCTCTTCGAGATATGTAGTATTTGGGATAATATAATCTATACCTGGAGTGTCTTCTGTTTTGAATTGCATACCTGCATCGATGACTATGATGTCATTGCCGATCTCGATAGCTGTCATATTCTTGCCGATTTCTTCTACTCCACCTAATGGAATAATACGGATCACTCCAGGAGCTACTGCTGGGATTGTAGATTGCTTTTTTGTACTTGGTCTAGGTGCGTGAGCGCCAGGAGTAGCATGAGGGCGGCGTCCTCCATTCTTATTTCCATATTGATAACTACCACGGTTTATCTTCTTGGAATTTGGATTGCTGCGCTCTCCTGGTCCTCTGTGTTTGTGATTTGGATTGGCGGTCTGTGTCTGTTTTGCTGGGTGAGGAGTATTTGTCTTGTGTATTGTACGTACATGCGGTGTGCGCATAGGACGGCCTCCTCCAACAGTCTTTCTTTCTTCATTTCTTGTTGGTTTTTTTATTTCATTCATAGTTTTGATTTATATTTTTAATTTTTCGCAAATATCTTCCATACATGATCTACCTGGGCATACCATGTGTATATAGATACAAAACGATTTGACGATGTCGTTAATGCGGGTAGCACTACATTTGTGACATCTTTTTTCGTCGCATAAATATACTGTGGTGAGTATATAAATAATGCGGGTTTATCTTTTTTAAATTCTTTTGTAAAAATTTTATATAGATTGTTCTTCTCTTCTTCTTTTAATGTCTTGCTAGATTTTTCTAATAATGTGTCTATCGTAGGGTTTGCATACATTGCGATATTTAACCCTGGATCTGTCCTTTGTGATGAATGCCAAAACGCATACAAATCGGATTCATTGTTTACTACTTGACCAAAGAATAGACTCTCGTATTCTCGAGCACGAATCAGATTATTCAATGCACCCATATCGTAATTCTTCACCTCTACTCTTATCCCGATTTCTTTTAATTGAGATGCTATGATATTTGCTGCGCGGTCTAGCTCTGTATCATCGCCTGTGATGATAGAGAATGATAGGTATACTTTTGGACCTGTGGATACTGTACCAGTTTTCTTTACTGTCTTGCCTTTGACTTTTGTAGTTGTAGTCACTGTCTTTGTCGTGCCACCTTTTGATCTGTATCCATCTGTATCCTTTACCCATCCGGCATTGTCTAGCATTTTGTTTGCCTCATCTAAAGAGTATGTATTGCTTGCATCTTCAGAAGATAATATTGTAGCTGGGATAGGGTGATCTATTGGAGTACCATGTCCGTACAATACAGTATCTACTATTGATTGTTTGTCTAGGGCTTTTTCTATGGCTCCAATCACAGTCTTGTCTGCAAAAAGATTATTCCTACTTTGGTTAAAGAATAGTCCAAACATACGAGGTAGGGTAGATGTGTGTACTGTGTATCCATCCTTGATTACTTTGTCTGTGTTTTCTGGACTGATTCCTCCTGCTTGGTCTATATCTGTAGACAATAGTGCATCAACCAAATCTTTTTCATTTGAATAAGATGTGATATTTATGGTCTTTATGTTTGGTGTGCCTAATGCAAATTTCTTGAAACGAGATAGTGAGTAAGTCTCTGGTGTACCTTCTTTGCTTTTTGAAATACTATCGATCATATATGGGCCGGTACCAATGGCTTTGATATTAAATCCTGAAAGAGGGAACTCTGATGAATTTATGTTTTTCCATATATGGTTCGGCAGTATTCCCAAAGTCGCATTATTACCTAGGAATGATGCGTATGGTTGTCTAAGATTAAAAACAATAGTTTTGTCATCTATTTTTGATACTTCGATACTATCCCACTGAGCTTTTTTAGGGCTCTTTATTAATGGGTCTTTTATTTTTTCTATTGTAAATATTATGTCTTCTGCTGTTACTGGTTTTTTGTCGTGAAAAGATAGATTGTCTTTTAGTATAAAAGTGTATGTTAATCCATCATTTGATACTTCATAAGATTTTGCAAGATCAGGAACTAT
>JBEBAY010000002.1:0-11936 GCA_041158645.1 Candidatus Parcubacteria bacterium
TATCTAGGCATATATTAAAAGACGTAATTTGATATTAACAGATTTTTAAATATTTATCAATTCCCTATTACCCACAATAAAACACCCAAATGGGTGTTTTATTTATTAAGGCTTTCTAGTAGGCCCTGTAGGCTTTTTAGATCAGGGACACCATTCATATTTTCACCACCCAAAGACTCCAATCCTCCCCCACCATATACATTCAGTATCCCTCCAATATAAGGCTGAACAAAGTAATATGCTCCATAAGAAGCCCCAATAATCACAACCCAGTAAACTATACGATATATCTGAGCCAATTTCTGAGTATTGCGAACTTTTTTCAAAAGTTCATTATTCTCTTTTGAAAGCTCTAGATTTTCTTCAAGTAACTTTTTTATATCTTGATCCATTATTTTTTAATTATAACAAATATAAAATAAAAAACGATAGGTCACAAATAATCCTTCGTCTCCACTCAGGATTTTCGCGACCCCACCTCGTGGTTTTATGTACTCACAAAACAACACTCCGGTTCACAAAAAACAAAACATAGCACAGCAGAGTGCTATGTTTAAATTCATGTTTTTGTGCCTCCACTCCGAATCGAACGGGGATCTATTCCTTAGGACGGAACTGTTCTATCCATTGAACTATGGAGGCATAAAAGCGCCATATAGGCGCTTTTATAATACTACAGAATAAATATTTTTACTATTCTTTGATGCCTAGCAATTCAGCTATCTGAGGCTTATTGAATCCAACGATTAGCTTATCATTGATAATGATCACTGGTACACCCATCTGACCACTCTTTTGAATCATTTCTTGTCTCTTTCCTAGGTCTTCTGATACATTGAAATCTTCAAATGCTACATTATTCTCTTTAAAATAATCTTTTGCCATATGACAAAAGTGACATGTCGGTGTACTGTATACTGTAACTGTACTCATATATTTTTCTCGGCCGACCCGTTAGGGTTTAGGCATAATTAATTAATAAGTTTGAAAATTTATTATATCATAAAAAATTTTCACGCAACACTTGACAACAAGGGTCCTAAATCAAGCCTTCAAATTCCCCTTTGTACTGAATAGCCTGTAGATCTGCATTGTCTATCCATACATAGTTCCCTCCTCTTGGTTTTCCAAAAACTATACCTTTGTATTTAAATCCATGAGTATTTAGCCATTCTTCTGTGGCATCTCTATGCTCCTCTCTACGTGAGGTAAAAAATGTCACAACATGTCCAGCTTCGTATAAGCCGTTCACAAATTCACGTGCGCCTGGCAGCTCGTAGGCAGTAGCAAATCTATCTGGCTCTTCGTTTGGAATATCTTCACATACAGTACCATCAATATCAATCAAATAATTTTTCATACCTATTGGCAACACTGGACTACCACTCTTTCCATCTTCATTTTTTATTTCTTGTAAGTTCATTTTTTTATTTAAATAAATTTTTCATCCAATTTGCAAAACCATGTTCTTTTTTGTTCTCAGATTCTTTAATCTCGACTTCCGCTTTGTCTACAATTACTAGCATTTTTTCCCCAGGTTTTACAACCTGGTATTTATCTCTAATTAAGACCTCTGATCCTTTTTCCGTCTTTAATTGATTTATAGATTCTGTTAAAGATTTTTCTCTGGCCTGCAAAGCACTCATTTTGTCTAAAACCAAGGCTTTGGTTTTGGCTGTTTCTCTTTCTTTTAAAAATAAACCAACCATGTTGTAAGCAAAAATAATAAAAACCAAAAACAACACAATCAGCGATAGCGGTGAGTGCCAAAAAGTATTCATTTGCTTCTTCTTGAATTCTGCCATATTTCTGATATGATTATAACATGATTTTCAGTACAAAAGGCCAAAAGAGGATGAGAGTAGCATTTACAGTAATTTCTATACTAGTTATAGCGAGTATGATAATGCTATATATGCCAATTCTTCAATAATAGACATTATCAACAAAAAAGAGCCCCTCAGGGCTCTTTTTACTTACCTCCCCCACTACGCATCATTTTTAAGAACACATCTTGAGTTATATTCACCTTTCCATTTTCTGCCTGACGAGCTTTACCCTTCTTTTGCTTTTCCAATAGTTTCTTTTTACGACTGATATCTCCTCCTCCTACTACCTTACTACCATGCATCAGCACATCCTTGCGGTATGCAGATACAGATTCAGATGCGATGATTCGACCCAAGGCCTTGCCTTGGATTTTAAAAGCAAATTGATGACGAGGAATTACTTTCTTTAATCTCTCCACTTGATCTCGAGCTTCATCCTCTGCTCGACGACGAGATACAACACGACAAAATGCTACTACTGGCTCATCAGCAACGATGATATCTAATCGTACTACATCAGCTTCACGGTATTCATCCATCTCATAAGAGATAGATCCATAACCTGAAGTGAGGGATTTTAAATCATCGAAGAAATTTCTCATTAGTTCACGCAATGGCATATCTACTGTCACCTGAGTTCTGTTATCTCCAAAGTTTTCAGTCATCTTTATATCTGCCTCATGATCAAAGAGAAATGGCATCAATACTCCCACATAGGATAATGGTGCGATAATCTTTACGTGGATCCATGGCTCAAAAACTTTTACTACACTACTATCATCTGGAAAAAGATGAGGTGAGTATATAGTCTCTTCTTTACCATTTCGTAGCAGTACTTTGTATGTAATGGATGGCATTGTCACTATCAACTGCAAATCAAATTCACGAGACAATCTCTCTGTAATAATTTCGAGGTGTAGCATCCCCAGGAATCCACAACGAAATCCACGGCCCAATGTACCAGAAGTCTCTTCTTCGTATGAAAATGCAGAATCAGATAGACGGAGCTTGCCTAGTGCTGCTTTTAGATTTGTAAAATCATCAGCAGATTCAGGGTAGACAGATGCCCACACTACAGGGCGAGGATTCATATATCCATGCAAAGCTGTTGCACCATTCTTTGAATTTGTGACAGTGTCTCCGACAGATGCTATACCAGGCTTTTTAATACCTGTGACAATATAACCAATCTCTCCACTTACGAGACTCTCTTTTGGATTCTCTTCTGGAGAAAATGTCCCAACCTCAAGAGCGATGAACTGCTCATCCGATACTGCAAATTTTAGATAATCACCTTTTTTGAATGATCCACCAAAAACTCGCACGTAGACTATGACTCCGCGATGATTATCATATTTAAAATCAAAAACAAGAGCGCTATTTGTATTCTTGTCAGTAGCTACCTCAAATGTAGGCGGTGGTACGCGATTTACAATCTCATTTAAAAGGTCAGCGACGCCGTCACCAGTTTTACCAGAGACTAGCATAATAGTATCTGGATCGATATCTAGCAGTATCGCAACTTCCATCTTTACCTCGTCTACACGAGATAAAGGTGAATCAATCTTGGACAATACAGGGATAATTACTAGACCTGAATCACGCGCCATCTGCAGAGTTGTGAGAGTTTGAGCCTGGACACCCTGAGTCGAATCTACGAGCAATATAGAGCCTTCTACGGCCTTCAGAGCACGAGATACCTCGTATGAGAAGTCTATGTGCCCCGGTGTGTCGATAAGGTTCAAAATGTACTTTTCATTGCCGACCTTGTGCTCCATACGAACAGGCTGCATCTTGATTGTGATACCACGCTCGCGCTCCAATTCCATTGAATCCAGAACCTGATCCTTCATTTTACGCGCCTCGATAGTACCCGTCACTTCTAACATGCGGTCTGCAAGAGTACTCTTACCGTGGTCGATATGAGCGATAATACTAAAATTTCTTATATGCTTGATGTCCATTATTCTCCTATCCTACCAGAAAAACACTTAAATTAAAAGAAGTATTATTCGATGAAACCTCCGACTTGATGATTCCAGAGATCTGAGTATTGTCCACCTTTTTCCAATAGTTCAGAGTGAGTACCCTCTTCTACTATTTTACCGTCTTCGAGGACTATGATGCGATCCATTTTTTGTATAGTCGATAGGCGGTGTGCAATGACAATAGTGGTCTTATTTTTCATAATTTCATTAAAGGCATCCTGAATATATTGTTCGGATATACTATCTAGTGCACTGGTTGCCTCGTCGAGAATAAATATCGGGCTATTTTTCAATATCGCACGAGCAATAGCTACACGTTGACGCTCACCACCAGAAAGTTTGACCCCACGCTCACCCACATATGTATCATATTTATTTGGTAGCTTTTCAATAAAAGAATGCGCGCGAGCTTTCTTTGCCGCAGAAATAATTTCTTTGTCTGTAGCGTCTTGTTTACCATAAGATATATTTTCACGTATTGTTCTATGAAATAGTACAGACTCCTGAGGTACGTATGATATAGCACTACGCAAATCATCCTGGGTCACATTGCGAATATCCTGTCCGTCAATAGTAATACTACCACCATCAACATCTGAAAATCTTAGAATCAAATTTACAAAAGTAGATTTACCTGCGCCAGAGTGACCGACAAGTCCGATTCGCTCACCAGGTCTAATGTCTAAATTAAAATCGCTAAAGATCTCTTCATTATTTTTATACTTAAAAGATACATTCTTAAAAACAAGATGTCCTTTTTTCATTTTTAACTTTTCAGTAACTAGTGGATCTTTTACATCTTGAATTACTTCGAATATATCTATCATCTCTTTCATATCCGCAGAGTATTTCATAAATTTAGTAAGAGCATTACCAAAATTCCACAAACGATCAAAGATGATCACCATATAAGTTTGAATCAACACCACAGTTCCTGTACTGATCTCTCCTGCGAGCCAGAATTTTATCATAAAGTACAGAATACAACTCTGAGTGATGAAAACTAATGTTCCCTGTAGCGCATCAATTCTATTACCAAAGAACCAAGCCTTGCGACTCTTGATTGCTGCATTTTCCACTATCTCACCAAATGCTTTAATTTCAGATTTACTAGAAGAAAATATTTTTACAGCCAATATATTACCAAATATATCAGCCAGTCTTCCTCCAATCTTTGAATCGGCTTGAGCTTCATCTAAGTCATATTTCACTTTTTTTCCAACAAAGAAAGAAACTAGGGAGACAAACACTATAATGAAAACTAAAAATATATATGTTAAAAACGCTGACTGACGATACATCACAACAAAGATACTGACCAGGGCGACAAAAACACTCCAGAATTCGTAGATAAAAATATCGTACATAGACTCAAAAGAACCTACGAATCTACGTGATTTTGTAACTAATGATCCTGAAAAAGTATTCGAGAAAAAAGTCTGAGAGTGGCCTTGAATTTTTTTGAATGCAAAATTTCTTAAATCGCTAACCATTTTTATCCCAAAAGAAAGATGCATATACTTACTAAGACGCCCAATAATCAACAGAGAGAAACCAACCGATATAATCATAATTACCAGATTTGTTATCGGTTCAGTCAAGGAAATCCGATCCACACCAGAAATAGATATAGAGTCAATAATTTTCTTAAATAAAAATGGTCGAACTACTGCATCTAAAATAGTTCGGAGTGCAAAAATAAATAAAATCAGAAAGAATGCGACTTTATATTTTCGCATCTGAGGCCAGATATATTTTAAAATACTAGAAAATAATGACATATTTTATATAATAACAAAAAAATGCTTATTTTAAAAGCATTTTTAAAATAAGCATTTTATCCTATAGCTCTCCTTGCTCTGGAGCGACGGTAGAGCTACGCCAGAACTTTTTCTGAAGTGCTTTAGAGATATCAAATAATTCTTTATTTTTGAATAGATACAAAATACAAACTCCGACAAATATTCCAATCACACCAGATATAAAACCTTGCATAAACACACCCATACCAGTATTCAAAGAAAATACATTATCTAAAATATTTAACATAAAATAAGATACAAATCCGATAGCCAAAGAAGAAATAAATGACTGTATAAATACTTTGAGTATCCCACAAGACACACCCATAAGGTAATCTTTTTTAAATAAATAAAATATCAAAAAGAAATTCAAAATAGAACCCAATGTGTAAGCCAAAGGCAAGGCAAACATTATAGTACCCGGTACATCATGCACACGCATAATATCCGCAAACCATACCAAAAGCCACGGATTATTTTTGAATACATTTATAAATAAAATAGCAAAAAATATAATAGACAAAGACGAGAAGAGATTTACAAATAGAGGCTTGCGTGTATTACCAGTAGCATAATAACCTCTGACATACAGTAGCACCAGACTCTGAGTAACCAAAGATACTATAAATAACGCCCCTGCAGCTGCAGTTAGTCTAGTGTCGGACCAAGAAAAAGTATCAGTACCCAATGCTACGCGTACTATCTGTGCACGCAATACTATGAACAGAGAAATAACTGGTATAGTCCAAAAAATAATTTGTTTTGAAGCTCCTACTACATGATTAATAAAAGTACTCATATCTTTATTTGAAAATGATTTAACCAATACAGGAAAAGCTGCCACAGAATAAGAAATGCCAATTATACCTACAGGTACAGATTGTAAATTAAAAGCAAAATTAAAAAGAGAAATAGATCCAGATTTCATCGTAGAAGCTATAGCGATTAGAGATAGAAAAGCAATACTTCCAAAAGATAGGGTCAGAGTTCTAGGTAGTGATATTCTAACTACACTATATATCTCAGACCAATTTATCCTCCTAAAAGAAGGCAAGAAATCATGATGAAGGACTACGGGTATTTGTACGATTAGATGCAGCAACGCTCCAATAGCGACACCGAGAGCCAATCCATACACCCCAAACAAAGGATAAAAGAAAAATATACCAGCAAGTATTCCTAGATTGTAAAATATCGGAGATAAAGAAAAAACAAAGAAATTTTTATATAACTGAGTAATGGTACCTAGTAAATTAGAGAGGCCTATCAACACAGGAGACAATAACATAAGACGGCTAGTTGTTATGAGCATACTAATCTGATCACTGTCAAAACCCGGAGCTATATGTGGTGCTATATATGGCATAAAGAGATAAATAACAGCGCATACTAAAACCATAAAAATCATATAAGCACTAAAAACATTATTCATAAATCTCTGAGCAATTAGCTTTCCATCAGTATCCTTTGAATTCATTCGGGACATAATAAAAGGCATCAGCACTGTGATTGATGCGAGTGAGGCCACAGATACATAAAGGAAATCAGGTATTCTAAAAGCTGCATAGTACACATCCAGATTCTGACCAGGACCTATAATAAAAGCCAGCATTCTATCTCTATACAACCCCAACAATTGAGATATGAATGTAAACGAGCCGAGCATCAGCGCGGCTTCATTTACACCATTAAATTCTTTATTTAATATTTTTAATAATTTACTGACCATTATAATTTAAGATTAATTTTTTTCAGTTACAGGTAAATTTACATTCTTTTTTGATTCAACTAGCGATGAATTACGAATTTTTTCTAATTCCCTCTTTACCTCTACATTGTCTGGGATATATTTATTTAATATTTCAAACTGAACTTTTGCATCATCTGTCCTACCTAGTCTCAAATATGATGTACCCAACATGTACCTTGCATTTAGATTTGATGGATCCAATACAACAGAAGCTTCAAAAGAATTCACAGCATTACCAAATTCACCATTGTCATACCTGAGAATACCCAATCTAAAAAATACAGATGAGTCATTGGGGTATAAAGTAGCCGCATACTCAGCTTGCTTGATTGCTGCGGGTAGATTACCCTCACTCGCTTGTATTTGGGCCATTGTAAAGATTGCGTCTAGATAATCATTTTTCATCACCAAAGATTGTTCTATATATTTTTTTGCAGATTCATTATTTTTTTTCAAAAATTCAAGTTGTGCACGAGCAAGGAGAATACCAGGATTTGACGGAGCAAAAATAAAAGCATTATCATAAGACTCTACAGCGTTCTCGTAAGCCTTGTCTACCCCCATAGTGACCATTGAGGAATATACGTTTCCTCTATTTACCCAGTTCTGATAATTTTTTGGGCTGATAGACACGGCCTCATTTGCTGATTTCTGGATATTTTCAATAGTACTTTGCGCACGAGATTTTATAATATCCTCAGACAAAGATTTGTCATTTAAAATAAAATTCAATTCTGCGACATAGACCTGAGAAATAGTTCGATAGTACAGATCATTTTTATCCAGGGATATAGCATTCAAGAGCAATGTTTCTGATTTTAATAATGATTCTGCAGTTGTATTAGTACTACTAACCCCTTTAGAAAAATAAACAATGGAAATAATTTTTTTAGTATAAACATATAATCCAAATACAGACATAATCATCAGCACCACAATCGTAAGCATCGAAAAGAAACTAATTCTTGAGTTATTTGTGAATGAAAGACTGTAAACTGAAATATTTTTTTTATTAACAAGTATTCCAATAAAAACACCACTGGATGCAAAAGTAATAGTCCATAATAATATATTTGGGGTATATACAAATAGAAGTATCCACCCATACAAAGATAATAAAAAAGACATAAACAAGAAATAATTCTTATTTATATTACTGAAAGCTAAACGCACATATTTAAAAGCACGAAATAAAAAAATAAAAATAAATAAAATAACTGAAGCAAAACCTAGTATACCAGTAGTCACAAGAAGCGTAGGGATAGAACCTACTCCTTGAGAAAATTCAACATTCCAAAACTCAGTATTCTTTATAGTTGATGGTCTCCATTGTGTCCAGTCGATTGCAAATGTATTCGGACCAGTACCAAAAAACGGGTTGTGTTTTATGGCTTGAACTGCTACTTGGAAAGTAGATTCAGCAGATGGTCTGATATTAGAAGAAGACACAGTCACATATTTTGAAATAAATCCACCAAACATATTTCCTCCCATAATAAATAGTACAGATACAACCATCACGATAACAGAAGATAGGGGTAATTTATTTTCCGTAGATAGTTTGTCCTCCCCAATATTTTTAACCTTTACATTTTTATTTGAAATTTTGTAAACAAAAACAAAAAGAGAAAAAATACCTACAAGTATCCAGACAAGAGACACGTTGACTATCATAAAGAAAATCAATCCAATTGAAATAATGGAATAGAGGGCTATTTTTTGTATTTTATCTAATTTTAAAAACTCCAAAGTAAATACAGCCAATACAACCATAGCCCCATAAAATAAAACAAAATCATTCCATGTTCCAATCAAATTTCCAGAAACGACCCCACTAAACATACCAGGCAGCAATCTATCTAATCCTGCGAAAACATAGACAATCTGGAAAATACCTAAAATTAAAGTCCCAGAAAAAAGAAGGGTGAATAATTTCTTTATTCGATTTTCTACCTGAAAATGTAATGAGCACAAGAAAAACAACACAGAGAGAGTGAGTACTGATCCAAAAGTCCCAACCTCAAAACCAGAAGCAAAAAAAGAATGGTAGAGTGATTCAGAGAAAAATGACGCAATCAAAAACACAATAGGAATCAGAAAAATATAAAACAGCAATCGGTCCTTTGGTATAGTGAATTTTCCATCCATTAGACGAGCAGTCAACCAAGATAAAACAGATAATATCACACCAATAGAAACCAAAAATCCTTTACTCGCCTCTAATGTTACAGGGATATATGGTACAAAGAATAAAATAGATAGAAATAAAGTACCAATTAAAGATATAAAGGACAAACGATTCATAATAGTAACTTTTTTTGATTCCATGATGTAAATAAAATAATAATTATAATAATTAGGTCAGCAATTTATACATTATAACTTATTAAAATATTCAATACTAGATGACTATATTCACAAGTCTACCTTTTACGTAGATTACTCGCTTTATTTCCTTGCCATCTACCCATGCGAGTATGGTCTTATCATTTAATGCGATTTCTTTAATTTGATCCTCTGTTGCATCCAGTGATACTGACAACTCTGCACGGACCTTGCCATTAACCTGAACCACTATTTTAATGGTATCTTCAATAATTTTCTTTGGATTATATTTAGGCCAATTAGATATATGAATAGATTTTTTCTCCCCTATTTCGTGCCATAGTTCCTCTGTCATATGCGGAGCAAATGGTGCGAGAATCTGCAGGAATATCTTGAAATCATCCACGGAGATATTCTCATGTTTCTCTGCTTCATTCACAAATATCATCATCGAAGATATAGCTGTATTGAAAGCAAAATTCTCAATATCTTCATTTACCTTTTTGATTGTCTTGTGTAGGACTTTTTCTAATTCTGAATTAGTTTTTTTATCTTTGTTTATTTTTGAGGCAAGACGATACACACGCTCGATAAATCTGCGTGAACCGATGATACTCTCAGTACTCCAAGGAAGACTCTGATCGAATGGCCCCATGAACATCTCGTATACACGTAGGGTATCAGCTCCATAAGTTTTCACTATCTCATCCGGATTGATCACATTCCCCCAGCGTTTACTCATCTTGCGATTATCAGACGCAAGGATCATACCTTGATTCTTCATCTTTTTGAATGGCTCCTCAGTTTTCGCAACTCCTATATCCTTTAGGAATTTATGCCAGAAACGAGAATACAACAGATGTCCTGTAGCATGCTCGGCCCCACCGACATACATATCTACATTCTTCCAATAGTCCACTTCTCCTTCCCCTACTAAATTCTTGTTGTTCTTTGGATCCATATAGCGCAAGAAGTACCATGAAGAACCTGCCCATCCAGGCATTGTATTTGTCTCGTAGCCCTCTTTTACCCAAGTCTTTACTCCTGCAAGTGGTCCTTCAGCTTTTCCTGTAGGCTCGTATGATGTGACCTTTGGGAGCTCTAGTGGTAGCTTTTTAACAGCAGTGATTACTCCATCCTTATCTCTTTTTAATGGAATCGGCTCACCCCAGTATCTCTGCCGTGCAAAAATAGCATCACGCATCTTGTATTTTGTGACAATTTTCCCTCTGACTTTTTCTGTAATGTCATTTTTATCAACAAGCGGTCTATCTATAATAGGTAGCTCATACTTAGTTGAAAACTCACGATCTCTCTCATCATGCATCGGCACAGCCATTACTGCTCCTGTACCATATGAAGCTAGAACATAATCAGCCACCCATACAGGCACCTCTTCATTATTTGCAGGATTGATCGCATAGACGCCTTCTAAAATTACTCCTGTTTTTTCTTTTTCTGTATTCTTCCTATCTTCGTCTGATTTATTCTTTACATTATCTATGTATTTTTCTACTTCTTTTTTGTTTTGAATCTGATCGTTTAATTTTTCAATCAAGTCACTCTCAGGAGCCAATACTACATATGTCACACCGAATAGTGTATCTGCACGTGTAGTGAATACTTTTATTTTATCGTCACTATTTTTTATCTTAAATTCAATTTCACTACCTACACTCTCGCCGATCCAATTCTTTTGAATTTCTTTAATATGACTTGACCATTCAAGTTTTTCCAAGCCTTTTAATAATCGATCAGCGTATGCAGTGATACGCATTGACCACTGACGGATTGTCATCTTTTCCACGGGGAATCCTCCACGCTCGGATACAGTCTTGCCATCCTTGCCATCTACGATCTCATCGTTGGCTAGTACTGTACCTAGGCCCTCGCACCAGTTCACCTCACTCTCGGATTCGTAGGCTAGTCTATAATTCATCAATATCTCCTGCTTCTTTAGACCATCAAAGGATTTCCACTCTTTTCCTGTGAAGATTATTTTGCAAGTATGATGTGCATTTATTTTTGCATTACCACTCTTTTCAAAAGTATTCACTAGAGATTCAATGCTCTCTGCTTTATTTTTCTTTGTATCATAGTATGAATTGAAAAGTTGCAAGAAAATCCACTGAGTCCAGCGGTAATATTCAGGATCTGTAGTATTCACACGACGAGACCAGTCATAAGAAAGACCAATGATTGAAAGCTGCTTTTCAAAAGTTTTAACATTTATATCTACAGC
>JBEBAY010000003.1:0-7108 GCA_041158645.1 Candidatus Parcubacteria bacterium
GTTTTAGGGGAGATTATTAAAGCAAAGAAGTACTTGCGCAATCCGGGTTCATCGGTCAAGATGCTCTTGGAACATATAGCGCTCGTGATATAATATAAACATATGGCATACAACACAACACAATTCAAGGCAGAATTAAAAAAGATAGAAGAATGGTTATCAAAAGAATACGGATCTGTGCATACGGGCCGTGCTACACCTATGGTGCTAGATAGCATCATGGTAGAGAGCTACGGACAGTATATGCCGATCAAGAATATCGCCTCTGTGTCTGTAGAAGACCCAAAGACACTACGCATCGCTCCATGGGACAAGGCTGCAATCAAAGAAATAGAGAAGGCAATCCAGGCTGCAGACATCGGTCTATCTGTACTCTCTGATAGTGATGGTGTGCGTGCTATATTCCCAATGCTTACTACAGAGACACGCTCACGACTAGTAAAAGTCCTCAAGGAAAAGCTGGAAGACGCCCGTATATCTGTACGCAAGGCTCGTGGTGATGAGATTGGGTTACTTGATGATTTAACTGAAGATGAGCAAAAGCGCGGCAAAGAAGATATTCAAAAGGCGGTAGACGAATCAAATAAAAATCTAGAAGCAATTTTTGATAAAAAAGAAGTAGAAGTAATGAGTTAATAACATAAAACACCTATTGTCTAAATAGGTGTTTTATGTTATTGTATTTAAAAATAATTCCATAAAACCCTTAATCCAGTTAATTATGAGTACAGAAAAAACAGAGTTAGACTCTAAAGAAAACAAAACAGAAAATCAGCTAACAGAAGACACACAAGGCAAAGAAACACAAAAAGTAAATGGATCCAAAGATGCCAAACCATTTGTAGAGAAGAAATCTATGCCAGGTGATGAATTCCTGAGTAAGCAAGAGTAAAAATTAAGCAGGTTCAAGAACCTGAAAAACATCCGTGATATTTATCGCGGATTTTTTTTATATCCAATTATGTTATACTCTACAGTATGAATATTTTGATTTTTATAGTAATACTTTTGGTTTTAGTTGTATCTCATGAATTTGGGCATTTTATCGTTGCAAAGAAGAGTGGCATTCGTGTAGATGAATTTGCTTTTGGTTTTCCTCCTAGAATTTTTGGTAAAAAAATAGGGGAGACTACTTATAGTCTAAATGCTCTACCACTCGGTGGATACGTAAAGATTTTTGGAGAGAATCCAGATGAGGACTCAATGAATGGCCCTGACAAGAATCGTAGCTTTATAAACAAGCCTAGATATATCCAAGCTGCAGTATTGTCTGCAGGTGTAGTTATGAACTTTTTGGTTGCATGGCTCCTTATATCTGTTGGTTTTATGAGTGGTATGCCTACTTCTGTGACATCACTTTCTCATGGACAGACTCTTACTAATCAATCTATCACTATCACTTCTGTATTACCTGGATCTCCTGCGGAAATTTCTGGATTAAAAGTTGGCGATACTCTAGTATCTATGAAAACAAAGACAGATGTGACTGATACCCCTTCTACTGACAGCGTATCTTATTTTATAAAGAAACACGGTTCTGAATCTATAGATATCACATACAAGCGCGGTCCTGAAATTATGAATACTTCATTGTCTCCTGTTGTTAAAGATGGCGGATCACCTATGATAGGTATATCAATGGATATGATAGGTACTCTAAAACTAGCACCAGTCCCTGCTATATGGGAAGGTTTAAAGCTTTCAGGTAATCTTTTTGTAGCTACAGCGGTCGGATTCTTTACTCTTATTCATGATGCGGTTCTCGGTCAGGCTGATATGTCTACGCTGACTGGACCAGTGGGTATAGTAGGTATAGTGGGTGATGCTGCAAAATTCGGATTTATATATTTACTATCATTCACTGCACTCATCTCTATCAATCTCGCAGTTATAAACTTGATACCTTTCCCAGCTCTTGATGGAGGCAGACTACTATTCCTACTGATTGAAAAGATAAAAGGAAGTAGAATCAGTCCAAATATTGCAAACTGGACAAATACTATCGGCTTCGGATTACTAATGTTGCTAATGGTTATCATCACATATCATGATATTGTAAAATTGGTAAAATAATTTTTTCAAAAAACACCTCAATAAAATGAGGTGTTTTTTGTTTTTGATTGTATTTATGTTATCTTGTGTTTAAAATTCCAAAAAAATAAATGAATAATTTCAAAAAAACAAGCGTACTACTCTCGGGAGTGTTGGTAGTATTTTTATTAATTTCTTTTGATTCTGTATCTCAAAATGTGAAAACTAAAAAGAAAGTTTCTGTAAATTCGGCAATTAGGGATTCATCTCTAGCATTAAAAAATCTCAGAGTAGAGTTAAAAAAGCATGAGAGCACTATACGCTGGTTGAATCAACAGAATTTTGCTCAAAGTCACAAATTGAATAAATTAAAATTTCAATCAGATTCAATAAGGATTGCGTCTGCAAATCTCAGCCAAATTGACTCTTCTACATTTGAGTTCAAATTAAAAGAGACTGAACTTATTATTTTGGCAGCTCAGCTACAGGAAAGGATAATGTATTTTATGCAAGAAAAAGTCGCATTGAATAAAAAGATAACTGACGCAAACGCCAAGAGCGAGTATTTATTAAGGAGAGAAAAATCTCTATCTGAGTATTTAAGCAAGTTTAATACGAAATAATTTGTACCTTCATCATTTAACACAAAAAAACACAGATCTTGATATACGAGCTCTGTGTTTTTTCTTTGCCAAGATTAAAAATCTATGATATAGTACGAGTATTAGTTCGCCATGACTAAACCATCTTTAATAAAAGATGGTCGTCCGAACAAAATCCCGTAAAGGGGATTTTGTTTTAGAAGGCGATTTTATTTTTAATTAATACGAAACAATAATATGGAGATAAGAAATATAGCGATTATAGCCCATGTGGACCATGGAAAAACAACCCTTACTGACGAGCTGATGAAGCAATGCGGTATGAATAACGAGGGTACTTCTATGGACTCAAATGCTCTAGAACAAGAGCGTGGAATCACTATTTACTCTAAAAATACCTCTGTAAACTACAAAGGTACAAAAATCAACATTGTGGACACACCAGGCCACGCGGACTTCGGATCTGAAGTAGAGCGTGTTCTTCGTGCTATTGACTCTGTGCTCCTACTGGTGGATGCCCAAGAGGGTCCTATGCCACAGACTCGCTTCGTATTGAAGAAATCTCTAGAGCTAGGCCTAAAACCTATCGTAGTGATCAACAAGATCGACAAGCCAGCAGCAAATCCAGATCGCGTACACGAAGAAGTTCTTGAATTGTTCCTTGAATTGGGTGCAAATGAAGAACAGATCGACTTCCAGACTATTTATGCTATCGGTCGCCAGGGTATTGCAAAGAAGAATCTAACAGATGACTCAAAAGATCTAACTCCGTTGCTTGATTTGATACTAGATACTGTACCAGAGGCTTCAAAGAATGCAGAGCTACCATTCCAAGCTCAGGTTTTCAACCTAGGTTATGATAACTTCCTTGGACGTCTAGCTATCGTGCGTGCATATGCTGGATCAATCAAAACTGGATCAAATATCTATGTAAAGAAAGAAGATGGGCATGTTCGTACTACAAGAATAACAAAAATGTTTACTTTTGAAGGTATTGTCCGAAAAGAGGCTGCAGAATTTTCTACTGGAGATATTGCAATCATCGCAGGTATTCCTGATGTATTCATCGGAGAGACTATTACTTTCGAGCCAGGTACAGAAGCTCTACCATCTATCCAAATCGATGAGCCTACAATCTCTCTAAATTTCCTCGTGAACGATTCACCATTTGCAGGTAAAGAAGGCAAGTTCGTCACAAGTCGTCAAATCCGTGAGCGTCTAGAAAAAGAGCTAGAGATAAACGTCGGACTAAAAGTGGACTGGGAAAGATCAGCAGAATTAGACAAAGAAGGATTTACTGTATATGGACGCGGAGAATTGCACATCGCAGTATTGCTTGAAAATATGCGTCGTGAAGGATTTGAGCTGCAGGTCTCACAGCCACACGTAATCATCAAAGAAGAAGAAGGAAGAAAGGTAGAACCTTATGAAGAGGTCACTATCGATGTGCGTAATGAATTTTCTGGTTCTGTTATCGAAAAGCTTACAGCTCGTCGTGGATTGATCACACATATGCATGAAAAGGAGGGTATCACTCGTATGCTACTGGAAATACCAACTCGCGGAATCCTAGGATACCGTGGTCAGTTCGTTGTAGATACAAAAGGTGAGGGAATTCTAGCTTCAAGATTTATCGGATTCAAAGATCATGCTGGAGAGATAAAGAAGCGTGATGTAGGATCTATGACATCTATGGTTGCTGGTAAAGTAGTGGCATTCTCATTGTGGACTCTTCAAGAGCGTGGAATATTGTATGTAGAGCACGGAGATGAAGTGTACGAAGGTATGGTTGTAGGTAATGTTACAAAGGGTGACGAAATGGCTGTAAACCCTACAAAGGGTAAGCAGCTTACAAATATGCGTGCATCAGGTACTGATGAAGCAGTGAATGTAAAGCCACCTTTCAAGCTATCAATCGAGCGCGGTTTAGAGACTATGTCAGACGATGAATACCTTGAAATTACACCCAAGAATGTACGTTTGCGCAAGAAGTTTCTAACAGAGCAAGACCGAATGAGAGCTAAAACAGCAGCTACAAAAAAGTAGAAAACATTGGTAAATAAGGTTAATTGCAATCTATTTGACTTTATTGCCTAATAATGATATTGTAAAAAGATATAGTAATAATTAATTTTTAAAAAAATGGCACAACCTATTACATTTAAACCAAAACAAGTTACAAAGCGCATGCTTTCTAATCTTCCTGATCGTGCCTACGAAGTAGTCGTAAACCGCTTTGGTCTTACTGATGAAGCAGAGAGAAAGACACTAGAGGCTATCGGAAAAAAGTATGGTATCACTCGTGAGAGAGTACGTCAGATTGAAAATTCTGCTCTTTCTATGATCCGCAAAGGTGATTCATTCAAAAACGAAAATGCTATTTTTGAAGAACTAAAAACTCTTGTCCACACACTAGGTGCTATAGTGTCTGAAGAAGAGCTACTTGGCCATGTATCAAAAGATAAATTAACTCAAAATCATATTCATCTGTACCTTACATTGGGAGATGCTTTTACAAAACACAAAGAAGATGATCATTTCAAGGCTCGCTGGAGTGTAGATGATGCAGTTGCAGACAAGGTTCACAAGGCAATCAAAGATATATATGCAAATCTATCAGATAAAGATTTAGTTACAGAAGGTGATCTAGTATCAAAATTCCTAGAAAATCTAAAAGATCTATCAGAACAGTACAAGAATGAAGAGATAGCTCGTCGCTGGATAAATATCTCAAAGCACATCGGCAAGAATCCTCTAGGTGAATGGGGTAAGTCAAATTCATCAGGAATAAAGACTCGTGGAATAAAAGATTATGCATTCCTTATGATGAGAAAGCATGGTTCACCTATGCACTTCCGTGAAGTGGCGAAATCAATAGCTGATACTTTTAGTAAGAAATGTCATACAGCTACTTGTCATAATGAATTGATCAAGGATGACCGCTTCGTTCTAGTGGGCCGTGGAATATACGCCCTAAAAGAATGGGGTTACAAGACTGGAGTAGTCCGTGATGTGATCCGTGAGCTTCTAAAAAAGAATGGACCAATGACAAAAGAAGATATCGTAGACCAAGTTATGAAAGAAAGATATCTCAAGAAGAATACAATCTTGGTAAATCTTCAGAACTCAAAATATTTCAAAAAGAACAAGCAAGGTTTGTACACAGCAGCATAATAAATACCCTCACCGTTTTGGTGGGGGTGTTTTGTTATTGGAATATGTTATAATAATTTTATGTATCAAAAAGGTTTTATTACAATCATCATAATTATCGTAGGTATTGTTTTGGCTTTAGTTTTGATCGGTTATTATACTACACCCAAGGTAGGCACAGATGCATCTTATCTAGAATCAACATCATAATCTTATGCTTGAAACATTTTTAGCTACTCATAATTTTAGTATTATCCAATTCCTATTAGTTGGTATTGGGTATCTAATGCCTTTTCCTTTAGCTTTTGCAGCATTTCATCTGTGGCACCACTATCGTCAGGAGAAATTTATCGCAGGCATCAAGTGGATACTCCTCGAAGTACAGGTGCCTCGTGAAATAAACAAGACTCCCGCTGCGATGGAGCTCATATTTTCTAATGCTATGTATCACCAGAGTATGAAGGGATTCTGGGAAGAGTTTATCATTGGTGCACCGTGGCTATGGTTTTCTCTGGAGATTGCCTCTATTGATGGCCAAGTTCATTTTTTTGTACGTACACCTTCTCGTATTAGAAATCTAGTAGAGACACAAATATACGGACAGTATCCTCAAGCAAAGGTCATAGAAGTAGATGATTATGTATTTCACGTAGATCAGTATAAAAAAGACGGAGATTGGTATGTCTGGGGTTGTGAATTCATGAAAAAGCGTGAAGATTTTTTGCCAATAAAGACATGGAAAGATTTTGGTGATGATATGAAGACTGGTCAAAAAGAAGAATTTAAAATTGACCCGATCACTCCTACTATCGAATATCTTGGATCTCTTAAAAAAGGTCAACAGTTGTGGATGCAGATCATCATTCGTCAGAATATCAAGAAATACCACAGTCATCACACCGGTAAGCATGTAGGTTTTCAAGAAGGAGCTATTGAATTTATCCACGAGCTTTTGATGCCATATACTAGAGCTCAGCAAAATGAAAGAGCTGACGGTAGTAAGGGTGAGCTAGGTGCCGATGTCCGTACCCCGGACTTCTTAAAGCCCACAATTAAATCAATATCTGACAATATGACTCAGTTGCATTTTGATGTTGGGATTCGAGTGGTTTGCCTATCTCGCAAAGATTTAATTTCTGAAGATGAATTCAATAATCTTCGTCGCAACGTACGTCTGATATTCCGTCAATTTGCTCAGCCTGGTGTAAACGAATTATGGCGCGTGAATTCAACACAGTTTGATGCCCCTTGGTCTGATCCGACTGGTCTTGCTCTTACAAAGATGAAGAAGAGAATGCTCGATTACTATCGTTTGCGTGTCA
>JBEBAY010000004.1:0-2526 GCA_041158645.1 Candidatus Parcubacteria bacterium
TATTGGGCTTATATATATACATCCAAGCAAAACCTATACCTGCCATAAATGTCAGTGGCAGTACAAATACAGCATTAGCATATATCACATGAATCAATGCAAACACTAAGGCATTTATAAATATCACAACCTTTATATCTTCAAAAGCTTTCAATAACATTTTTACCAGAACACCTCGAAACACTATCTCCTGCAATATACTGATAGGGGCGAATAGTAATAAAAATTTTTTATTCTCATACCAATTGAGCATCGGATTATGAGGAACCAAAGTTTCTAACCACAACAAGAAAAAAATAGCTCCAAAAGTAAATAGCAGATAAGACTTCCAATCTGTCCACCAATCTTTTTTGAAACCTATATCCACATATGTCCAAGCAGCTCTATGTATGATACCTAGTAGCATAATGGCTACAAAAAATAAAACCAGAAAACGATAACTACCAGGTATTATATTGAAATACAATAAAAATACAGGCAAGAGAAACAAATAAAATATCTGAACTAAAACTATTTCTTTTTCTCTTAGTGTATCCATATAATTACTTTAAAATCTTATTCACTTTTTCTACATCTCGAGCGATTTGTTCAATCAAATCTACAGTCTCATCGTACATCTGGATCTCCCGAAGTTTTTCTACTATATCTACTTCTATATCTACACCATCAGTCTCTGGGAAATTGTCATCAGCAACATCCAATAGATAAACTTCAAGCTGTGGCTCTTTCTCCCCAAAAGTAGGAACTGGCCCAAAATGAAGTGCTCCTTTATATGTCCTACCAGCGATATCTATCCATGCAGCATAAATACCATAATCTAAAAGTATATCCTCTGGGATAGTTAGATTTATAGTCGGGAAACCCAAGTTTTTACCACGACCAATACCCTTTATATGTTTTGACTGAAATACCATTTTACTATTCTACACTATTTATTTTAATTTGTAATCTGGATAGATTGATTAATTCTAGATATTTTATATATAGCAAAACAAAGCACAATAGCAGCTAATAGCTGAGACGTAGACAGGAATGTATTGTACACCTTCATATCTATGAGTATTGCTACAAATGGGAATGTGAGCTCTAGGATGGTCGCTATGTGCACCTTTGTCATAGATAGACCCCTATAGTATATAACCAGTGCCACCATACCAGTAGATACAGCGATCAAGCTAAACAATCCAAACTGATTCACTGTCGGCAAGAATAGTGACCCACCGTAGCCCAAGACCAATAACACAACCAATGAGATCACACTGGTGAAAAGGAATCTATAAAAAGTAGTCACTTCGTGAGAAATCTTTGTGAGTATCATTTTAGAAAATGTAGTCGATGTACCCCACGCAAATGCCGCACCTACGGCATATAGCGCAGCTATCACAGTATCCCCTCCTGTAGCCATATTCACATATCCATTTTTAAATGTCACAAAGAATGCAGCGATGATAGCAATCACGGCCCACTTTATATATGATTTTTCAAATTTCTCTTTCAATAAAATAGTAGAGCTAGTTATAGCAAAAATGGGCTGAATTTTTTGCAACAAGAAAACGACAGAGAAAGAAATAAAGTGCACTTTTAACAATGCTGTAGTGAACCACAGCGTACCCAGCAATCCACTGAGTATTGCCACTAATAGTAGCAACCAGAAACTACGCTTATCTATTTTTTCTAAAATAATTTTTTTCCAAACAAAAGGAAGTAAAATAATCAATCCAATTATATGCTCAAAGAATATTATAGTGATAGGAGGCAGACTATATAGATACCGTCTGATCACACCATCAAAAGCCCACAACAATGCAGCGATGATTATAAATACCGGTCCCCAATTTTTAATTCCAAATTTATTCATACAGATGATAGTATACTAGATTTTGAAACATAACAAAACGACAGAAATTGCTTGTTTACAAATACAAATATTAAGTATAGAGTATATAAAAATATAAATGTATGGAAAAGTATTACCCTTCAGACTCAGAGCTTGTTTCCCAATACCAAAATGGGAACAATCATTCTTTTGGACTATTGTACAGAAAGCATTTTACTACAATATTCAAGATATTTTATAAATATCAAATAAACAAAGAAGAGTCAAAAGATTTATCCCAGGAGCTTTTTATTAAAGTAGGCCAACTAATTTTGCAGAAAAAGTATTTAGATGATCAAAAGTTTCCTCAATGGATAGGTCGTATTGCAAACAATATGGCAATCGATTATCTACGGAAAAAGAAGAGGGACGTTACCGATTTATTTGATCCTACTGAATTTTATTTTTCAAATGAAAATGATTCCCTACCAACCTCAGAAAGCAAAGAAGATAAAATAATCGAAGAAGAAATTATCAAATTTGTCAGAGATAAAGTACAGGAATTAGATTCAGAGCAAAAACAGGTACTTCTTTTAAGGTATTATGCAAATCTTTCTTTTAAAAAAATTGCTGTTTTGCAAAAAGTAGGAGTAAACACTGCGCTAGGTCGGATGAGATATGCACTAGCAAATCTAAGAAAAAAAATGTAA
>JBEBAY010000005.1:0-4904 GCA_041158645.1 Candidatus Parcubacteria bacterium
CTCCATAATTTGTACATACAGGATCTACTCCCTCTTGCATCACTCCCGGGCAAGATTTAAAAATCACACTACCACGAATACCTGATTTTTTTACAGTAGAAGAATTATTTGTGCTACCTGAACCAATATTTTTGACATCACCAGATACATCGATAGGTGCAGGGTTCAGCAAGCTACTACTTCCCGACTGAGATTTCATCTGACCAACCTTACAAAAATCACCTTTCAATAAAAAATAAAACAAAATTATTATAATAATAACCAAACCAATAATTACGATATTCTTTTTCATATATAAATATTAACATCTAGACAAATAAATACAATATATTCGTGTTATAATTTTATTGTATGCAAGAGATTCTCAAATTAAAACCTGAGCAGTTTCCCAAAGCACTCCTAGAAATCCCCCAACCACCCAAAGAGCTCTATATACGTGGAGTACTACCAAAAGAAAATGAATATGTTTTCTTGGCAGTTGTCGGATCACGCAATCATACAAATTACGGTCGCGATATCTGCGAGAAATTAATCTCAGGTCTACGTGGCTATCCTATAGTAATAGTATCTGGCCTGGCTATGGGTATCGACACTATTGCCCATCGCAGTGCGATGAAGGCAGGACTAATCACACTATCTATGCCGGGATCAGGATTGGATCCAAAAGTTCTCTATCCGAAAAATAATATAAATCTAGCAGAGGAGATTGTAGACAATGGTGGATGCCTCCTTGCAGAATTCCCACCAATGATGAAAGCTGAACTTTATACTTTCCCCCAGCGCAATAGATTGATGGCTGGAATTTCAAAAGCGACCCTAGTGATAGAGGCCGCAGAAAAATCCGGCACACTGATCACTGCGCGCATGGCATTGGACTACAATCGCGATGTACTAGTAGTGCCCGGATCAGTATTCTCCAATACATCAGGTGGGACAAATAGATTAATCCGCCAGGGTGCGACACCAATTACAAATAGTGCTGAACTCCTCGAGGCATTAGGATTTGAAGTAGACAAGAGTATGAATGAAAAAGATAAATACGCAGATTGCGGAGAAGATGAAATAAAAATAATAAAATTACTCGACGAGCCTATGGAGCGCGACGATCTAGTGCGAGCTTCTGGTATGCAGATAGCCTCTGCAAACGCCCTCCTATCAATCATGGAAATAAAAGAATTGATATGTGAAGAGCTAGGTGAAATAAGGAAAATTTAATTTATTTTTAGACATACAATTTGCAAAAAAATATTCTTTCGTGTAATACTAGACAGATATATGAAATTACTTATCGTAGAATCACCGTCAAAAGCAAAGACAATTGAAAAATATTTAGACGGTAAATACACGGTCCGTGCATCTGTCGGACATATTCGCGACCTCCCAAAGTCCAACAAACAGGCCATCGATATCCCCGCTGGATTCGTGCCCCACTACGAGATCTCCAAGGGTAAAGAAAAAGTAGTCCACGAACTCCAAGAGCTAGCAAAAAAAGCTACAGACGTCACACTCGCTACCGACCCGGACCGCGAAGGAGAAGCTATCGCTTGGCATATCGAGGAATTACTCAAGGCTGACAAGAAAATTAAAGCACCAATAAATCGTGCGACTTTTAATGAGATCACAAAGGAAGCAGTCGAGGAGGCCCTCGCCCATCCAAGACAAATAGATACAAACCTACGCAAAGCCCAAGAGGCTCGCCGAGTGCTCGACCGTCTAGTAGGATACGACCTATCAGGTGTGATCTGGAAAAAGGTTCGCTACGGTTTATCCGCTGGTCGTGTACAATCCCCTGCACTACGCATCATCATGGAGCGTGAGCGAGAGATCCGTGCATTCATACCAGAAAAATACTGGACACTAGAGGGACTATTTGAATCAAAGAAAAAAGTGGTTATGACACTATCGTGTGTCGATGAACCTCGTGATGAAAAGATAGTAGAGAAAATCATGACTCTAGGTCAAAAGGAAAAGTGGTACGTCACCGATCTAAAAGCTAGCGAGCAAAAGCGCCAGCCTCGTGCACCATTCACTACATCTACACTCCAGCAAGTAGCATCTACTCGTCTTGGATTTGCACCTTCACGTACTATGCAAGTAGCACAGAAACTGTACGAGCAAGGTCATATCACATATATGCGTACAGATAGTACAAATGTATCCGCTGTCGCCCAGGCACAAATATTGCAAGTCGTAGAGAAAAAATATGGTGTGGAATATGCAGAAGCTCACACTTACAAGACAAAGTCCAAGAATGCTCAGGAGGCCCACGAAGCTATCCGCCCTACTCATGTCGAGAATATGAGCGAGGGATCAAATGAAGAACAAAAGAAACTATACCGTCTGATTTGGGAGCGTGCTATTTCTTCACAGATGTCTGATGCAAAATTGATGAAGACAAAAATCGTGGCGAATATAAAGGATGGAGAAATTCCAGATTTTACAGCCAATGGATCTCGAGTACTATTCCCTGGATGGCTGGCTTGTGATACAGATGCTCGCGGTGAAGACGTAGAACTGCCAGAGGTAGAGTTAGGTGAAGAATTGAAACTACTCGAACTTAAAAATACAGAAAAGTTTACCGAGCCTCCAAATAGATACAGTGAAGCAGGACTCGTAAAAGAGCTCGAAGCTCGTGGCATCGGTCGCCCATCTACATATGCAGCTATTATGCGTACACTCGAAGAGCGCGGCTATGTAAACAAAGAGGGTCGTACACTATACCCTACAGACACTGGAGATGTAGTATCGAGTTTCCTTGAGACAAACTTTGCAGAATATATCAGTGACACATTCACAGCCGAGATGGAAGACGAACTTGATGATATAGCAAATGGAGATCGTGAATACGAAAAGACCCTAAAAGATTTTTACATACCATTTCAAAAAGATGTAAAGGAAAAGGACAAGCTGGCCAAAGCAACAAATATGGGAGAAGCTCCAGCAGAAATGAAGTGTCCAAAGTGTGATGGAGAGATGATTGTGAAGCTTGCCCGAAATGGAAAATTCTATTCTTGTGCAAAGTACCCAGATTGTGACGGGGCACGAACTCTCGAAGGAAACGAACTAGAAGGACCGAAAGAAACTGGTGAGCTATGTCCCCTCTGCGGAGACAAGAAAGGAAAAAGTGGTGGTGGTAAACTAGTAATCCGCCAAGGAAAATTCGGAGCATTCATATCCTGCTCTCGTTATCCTAAATGTAAATTCATAAAAGAAGACGAGGAGGAAAAGAAAAAGAAAATGTCCGGAGTAAAATGTCCTATGTGTAAAGATGGCGAGATGATGGAGCGTCGAGGAAGATTCGGCATATTCTATTCTTGCTCAAATTATCCAGAGTGTAAAAATGCCATCAAGACAAAACCTACAGGTAATATCTGCCCAATGTGTGACAGCTTGATGATGGAAGGCACAAAAACTATACCAGAGAGATGCAGCAGTAAATCTTGCCCAAACCACAATCCACATAAAATTAATAAATAATATTGAAGTAATTAATTTATTAATTACGAAACAAGTTTTTGTGAGACGGAGGTATATTTATTCAGCAGAATAAATACCGAGTCGGGATCGCGAAAATTTCGAGCGGCGGCGAGAAATTATTTGTGACCAAAAACTATACCAGAGAGATGTAGTAATAAAATGTGTAAAAATCATAATCCACACAAATTAGGAGAAGACACAAAATCAAATAAGAAATAAAAAAGTGCCCGCCAGTTGGCGGGCACTTTTTTATTTTAAATTATTCATATATACTCTATATATATGCTAGATATAAATGAAATCTACAACCAGACATCCAAATTAAACGCTAAAGATAGAGCTTTGATTCAAAAGGCTTATGATGTGGCACACGAGGCCCACAAAGATCAGCTCCGCAAGAGCGGCGAACCATACTTTGTCCATGTATTTGCCACAGCATTGAATTTGGCAAAATTTGGTATGGATGCCAAGACTATTGCTGCAGGATTCCTACATGATGTATTAGAGGATACAGAAATGCCCGAAGAAAAACTCATAGAAGAATTCGGCGAAGAAATAGTAAAGCTTGTAAATGGTGTGACCAAGCTAGGAAAAGTAAAATACCAAGGCCACGCAAGACACGTA
Organism: Candidatus Parcubacteria bacterium; assembly: GCA_041158645.1. GTDB lineage: Bacteria > Patescibacteriota > Minisyncoccia > Phycocordibacterales > UBA9973 > UBA8515. The sequence goes on from JBEBAY010000005.1 coordinate 4,102, forward strand.
GAGTCACTCCGTAAATTCTTTATGGCAATGGCAGATGATTTGCGAATATTGATAATCAAGCTAGCAGACAGACTGCACAATGTGCAGACTCTAGAGCATGTCCGTGAAGACAAGAGAAAGAGAATTGCTCTGGAAACTATCGAGATTCATGCACGCCTAGCTGATCGTATAGGTATGAATAGTCTAAAGGGTAATCTTGAGGACGCTGCATTCCCCTACGCATATCCAGAGGAGCACAAGAAGCTCCAAGAGATTCTTGCAAATACAACATTCGACAATACGAAAGATCTAGAGATGGTCACAGACGAACTAACAAAAGAATTAATAAATCAAAAAATTAATATTGTAGAAATCAGTCGTCGATCAAAATACAAATACAGCCTATGGAACAAATTAGTAAAGTACCATATGGATATCACAAAGATTTACGATGTCGTCGCTCTGAGAGTGATCGTAAATAATATAGAGGACTGCTATAGAACCCTCGGTATAGTACACAGCATCTGGAAGCCTCTACCGGGAAGAATCAAGGACTATATAGCTACACCAAAACCAAATGGATACAGATCACTCCATACTACGATATTCACAGGTACTGGCGGAGTAATCGAAGTACAAATCCGCACACCAGAGATGCATGCAGAGGCTGTATATGGTATCGCTGCGCACTTTATATACAAAGAAACTGGTGGAAAAAATTTCACAATAAAAGGAAGTAAGGATAGAAAATTCGAATGGCTATCCCAGCTCCAAGAACTCCACAAGACAGTAGATGATCCAGAGAAATTCCTCCAGCATTTGCA
>JBEBAY010000006.1:0-6676 GCA_041158645.1 Candidatus Parcubacteria bacterium
ACCGATCATCTTGAGATCGAATGGGAAGAGGCGGATTTTTTAGTTAATAATGATATTTTAGATCTTGATTCTGGGTGTGAAGAACCCGGGCATGTGACTAAAGTCTTTAAATTAACAGATGGAGCTATTTCAAAAATTCAATACCTTATCCGAAATCGAAAACAAAAAAACTTACTAAATTAAAAAATCCCTCGTGGCTTGCGCTATGGGGGATTTTTGCATGATATTTACAAAAAAGTATATATATTGTAATCTAAAGAAAAACTTATAATTTATATGTATTATGAAAAAAAATAAACCTGGGCCAAACAAGTATGTTTTGCTTGTTTTTGCGCTGATTTCTATTCTTTTATTTATTGTGCATCTCTTGATTTTGAAAAAGAATTTCTTTGGGGTTTCACTTTTTTACTCTGCTGTTGCTTTCGCCGTTCCTTCTTTTATTTATGTTTTTTTTAGTTACATTTTTAATGCCATAAAAGAAGGTAATAAATCAGAAGAAGAGTGTAGTTTTTTGAAAAGATTTGAAGAGTTCTGCCTAGAATCAAAAAACAAAGGGGATGATAAGCTTCCCAAAGAGATCTGTGAAATTCTAAATAGGGTATTCACAGAACAGAGTTCTCACTCTGTTAAAAACCCTGTACCAGGTGAAGCTTGGAAAAACAAAACTGATTTTCCTTAGATTTTTGCCTACTAAACATAAAAAATCCCTCGTGGCTTGCGCCTCGGGGGATATTTTAATGCTATTTACATATTCTATATTTATGTTAATATGAGTACAAATTTTTTAATTATGTATACAGTATATGAAATAAGCGATGATCGAAAAGGTCAATTAGCTATTGTTACAGATCAATTATTGGCTGATAGAATATCTACTGGTGTTGCTGGGAGCCTAAGTCGTGGTCTTGGAAATATCAAAGAATTAGATGTTTTTGAGTCCTTTGAGGATTTACCGGAAAACATTCAGGAAGTTATTCTGAAGCACGAAGCAAATGATGCTATTAAAAAAAGAAGAGAAATTGAAAGTTATTTAGGTAGTCTTTCGGAAACAGAAAGAGCTCAAGCAATTGAATTCTTAAACAAGATCCTTTAATTTTTCATTTCCAAATCAGCAAAAATCCCTCGTGGCTTGCGCCTCGAGGGATTTTTTAATGCGTCTATGTATATAGATTATGCAGTTGCTTTTTTGTCGTCTAGGAATACTAGAGTCATTCTTTGGTCCTTTGGCTCGAATAGTGTCACTTGGAAATTGTATGTCTTACCCATTTCTAGTGTCTTCTTTAGCTTTTCTTCAGATCCAAATCCTGAGTTGTGTACTAGCCCTGCTACACCTTGCTTGATAGATACCAATGCGCCGTGCTTGTTGAACTTGATAACAACACCAGAGATGATATCACCCTTTTTCAATGTATTCTCAAATTCTTTCCATGGGTTTTCTTTGAGAGCTTTGATTGAAAGAGAGATTTTACCTTCTTTGATTTCGATGATCTTTGCCTTTATCTTGTCGCCGATTTTGAATAGGGCACGTGGATCTTCTACTAGACCCCAATCAAGTTCAGAGATGTGTACTAGACCTTCTAGACCTTCTTCTACCTTTAGGAATACTCCAAAGTCTACGATACCAGCTACTGTACAATCGATAGCATCACCTACAGTGTATTTTCCTACTACTGCCTGGCGTTCTTCTGGATTGTTGTCTTTTTCTGAAAAGATTAGTTTACCTTCTTTTGGAAGAGCTGAGATCATGATTACATTGATGCGCTTGCCAACTAGTTTCTTCAATTCCTTTAGGATCTTGTCCTTGTCAGAATCTTCAACCCTTGGATAGTGCTCACTTGAAAGCTGTGAAGCTGGTAGGAATCCTGCGATACCCTGCCATTCAAGGATAAGTCCACCCTTGTTTGCCTCCTTTACTGTGATTTCAAGCAATGTCTTTGATTTGATTGCCTTGTCTGCTTCACTCCAGATTAGAGCTTGCTTTGCCTCTTTTAGTGAAAGCTCGATGTATCCCTCGTCGTTTCCTGCTGATACAACCTTTGCCTTTACTACATCACCGATGTTTACTTTCTTGATGATGTCTTTTGCGTTGATGAATTCACGACCGTATATGATACCTGTACCGTATGGTGCAAGGTCGATATATACAGATGACTTCATGATCATGATCACTGGACCCTCGACTAGAGCATCCACCATAGGTGGGAGTTCTGTCTTTTCAAGCATCTTTCCGACACTTGAGAGTTCAGCTTTCGCATTTTCAACGACACTGTCTAAAACTTCTTTTTCGTCTTTTTTCATAATTTAAAAATTAAAAAACCGCCCGTTCCTGATATTTACCAATGGTAAAAGGGAACAGCGGCACAATATATGGGTCTTTTTGATGCGGTTAAATAAAGTGCACCATCAAGGGATATCCACACACTGGGCTAGTAATACGTAAAAGATACCATAAAATAAGGGCTTTTGCAAGCTTGACTAGAATAGCCTATGGGTGGTATAATATAAAGAAATAAAACCCGAAAAAAATGAACAAAATTTTATTAGCTAAATCAAGGATGAATCATCCTCTTAGCTCTATTTGCACGTTGTCAAACGGAAAACAGGTGGATGGTGAGAAATTTATTGTGGATTTGCCCGAGGAGTATCTCACTATTGTGGATGAAAAACCTACAATGGTTATACCCATTAAGCAGCATTTTTTAAGGCTGAATGAGACTGATCAGAAGAAAAAATTAAAATCACTTATTTTTCATTCAAATGAAAAAGCTAAAAATTTTGATTTCGCGATCTTGGTATTACCCATGAGGTATCCTAAATCTCTTCATTCGATGGTTTCTAGCTTTTGTCTAAAAAATGAATATGCATTTGTAGATTCATCAAATTCACAAGAGAAGAAAGAATTATTAATTAGCTTACCTACACCTCAAAAGCCTGAGATCGATTTAGTATCAATGTTCCATTTTGGAATTCACAACAAATCTGGTTATCAGAATCGTTTGGCTTTTGCCAAAGTTTAAACAAACTAAAGAAGTTAGACCTGTCAGATATATTCTGATGGGTCTTCTTTTTTTATATATATTTGATATAATACTCCTATGATTATCACATACCTCGGAAAACAATTTTTCAAAATCCAGCAAGGAGATTTATCAGTGGCATTTAACCCTATAAGTAAAGAATCAAAATACGATGGCAAGATTACTCGCTTTGGTGCAGATATAGCACTATCTACTACAAACCATCCAGATTACAATGGCTTTGACACTGTGTCCCACGGGGATACTGTGCCTTTTTCTGTATCTGGCGCTGGAGACTATGAGATACGAGGTATTTTTATAAAAGGTGTAGGTACAGAGGCTAGTATTGGAGGCAAGAAATATGTGAATACAATATATTCAATGTCTATCGAAGGTATTACTCTCGGTATTCTAGGTCCTGTGTCTGGCGCTGCTATGACATCTGCTGTAAAGGCACAATACGAATCCCCTGATATTCTTTTTGTTCCTATTTCTGGAGGAGATACACTGGAGGTTGCCGAGGCATACAAAATGGCTCTAACTATGGAATCCAAGATTATAATTCCTATGGATTATGACGAAAAATCACTCAAAGCATTCCTAAAAGAAGGTGGCCAGGAAAATACAAAAGCAATAGAAAAGCTAACAATCAAAGCAAAGGAACTCGCAGGTCGCGAGGGAGAGATTGTGGTTCTGGATTATTAATTATAAAATACGAATATGAAAGACTATATCTATAGGTTACGAGAAAAACCAGAAGAAGTGAGGAAGCAATATATGTTTTTCTTTATTGCTATATCTATGGCTATCGTCGGAGGAATATGGATATATGGTCTGACAAATAGTTTTTCAAAAGCTCCTGCAAATTCAGAAGTCGGAGTGAATGAAGACATAAAACCTTTTGCACTATTTGCTGATTCATTAAAAGATACTTATAAAAATGTAAAAGCAAGTGCGGTTGATCCATTTTCAAAGGATGACAAAAAGCAAGAAAACGTGATTCCGGTTGAGAATCAAAAGATGATACCCCTTACAGTAATAGATAATCAATAATAAAATGGCTAAAAAAGAAGAAAATAACGAAATACCAAAAGAGCATGTAAACGTAGTCTCTGTGAATATTAGTCGTGAGATGAAGGACTCATTTATCGACTATGCCATGTCTGTGATTACAGATCGTGCGCTACCTGATGTGCGTGATGGATTAAAACCTGTTCACCGCCGTATCCTATACGCTATGAATGAGATGGGATTGACCCATTCTTCTCGTTTTCGTAAATCTGCTGCAGTAGTCGGAGACGTGCTCGGAAAGTACCACCCACACGGTGATGTGGCTGTTTATGATTCTATGGTTGGTATGGCTCAGGATTTCTCTTATCGTTATCCTCTGATATTCGGACAAGGTAACTTTGGTTCTATCGACGGAGACAATGCTGCTGCTATGCGTTATACAGAGGCAAAGATGGCCAAGATTTCATCAGTGCTACTTCTCGATCTAGAAAAGGAGACTGTTGATTTCCGTCCAAACTACGACCAGACTCGTAAGGAGCCTATAGTTCTTCCTACTGCTGTACCATCACTACTACTAAACGGTACTCTAGGTATCGCTGTGGGTATGGCGACAAATATTCCACCACATAATCTAGGTGAAGTAGTAGATGCTACTATCGAACTGATAGATAACAAGGATGCAACTACCGAAGATTTAATGAAGCACATAAAGGGTCCAGATTTCCCAATCGGAGGTATCGTATATGGTCAGGCAGATATGCTACATGCGTATTCTACAGGCCGTGGTGGAGTAGTCACTCGCGGAGAAGCAGAGATCGTAGAGCAAAAAAGTGGTACATTCCAGATCATCATCACATCTATTCCTTACCGTGTGAATAAATCAGCTCTTATTGAGGCTATAGCGGCCCTAGTGCAAGAAAAAAAGCTAGAAGGTATCAAAGGTCTACGTGATGAAAGTGCCAAGGATATCCGTATTGCTATTGATCTAAAGTCTGGCGTTCATCCTCAAAAAGTTCTCAATTATATATACAAGCATACACAGCTCGAGCAATCTTTTAATTTCAATATTGTGGCTCTAGTAGATGGTGTACCTCAGACATTGTCACTAAAGAGTCTGCTTTCTGAATTCATCACTCACAGACAAGTAGTGGTAAAGCGCCGTACAGAGTACGACCTGCGCAAAGCAAAAGAACGCGAACATATATTGCTCGGTTTAAAGAAGGCACTGGATCATATCGACAAAGTTATCTCTGTAATCCGTGCTTCAAAAGATACAGCTACAGCAAAACTGAACTTGATGAAAGAGTTCAAATTCTCTGATCTTCAGGCTACAGCCATCCTTGAGATGCGCCTACAAAAGCTAGCAGGTCTAGAGAGAAAGAATGTAGAATTGGAGCTCGCAGAAAAGCAGGCACTCATCAAAGAGCTCGAAGCACTCCTCTCATCACCAAAGAAAATGCTCAAGGTCATCTCTGAAGAACTGATCGCTATCAAGGAAAAGTATGCTGACGAGCGCCGAACTCGTGTCATAAAGGGTGGTGTAAAAGCTATCAATGAAGAAGACCTAATTCCAGAAAAGGAATCTGTCCTAGTATTCACAAAGGGTGGCTATGTAAAGCGCACAGATCCAGGTGAATATCGTGCTCAGAAGCGTGGTGGTGTAGGAGTAGTCGATATCGAGACAAAAGACGAAGATTTTGTGACTATGCTCGTATCTGCAAATACACACAGCGACCTATTATTCTTTACAAATAGAGGAAAGGCATATCAGATCAAGATGTATGACATACCAGAGGGCAAGCGTGCCACAAAGGGTAAATCTGTGATGAACTTTATATCACTAGATGATGGAGAAAAGGTAACTTCAATATTGCCAATCGACAAAGAGACAAAGAAGACAGTAGAGAGTCTAATGCTGGTGACTGCCCAGGGTGTAGCAAAGAAGGTATCAGCAGAAGGATTCAAAGATGTGCGCCGCTCAGGCCTTATAGCTATCACACTCGATAAAGGTGACGAACTCGTGTCGGTACTACCAATCACAAAGGGTGACAGTGTAATGCTTGCGACTGCATCTGGACAATCTATCCGATTCGAAGAAGCTGATGTCCGCGAGATGGGACGTGCGGCAGCAGGTGTCCGTGGAATCAAGTTAGGCAAGAATGATATGGTCATCGGTGTGGATCGTGTAGCAAAGGGGGATAAAGAGAGTTCTCTTTTGATTCTCGGCGAGCACGGTCTAGGTAAAAAGACTGGCATCAAGGAATACAAAGTTCAAAAGCGTGGAGGTAGTGGTATCAAAACTGCCAAGGTGACACCAAAGACTGGAAAGCTAATCGTAGCAAAGATAGTAGGAGATGAGAATGAGATCATCGCTGTCTCACAAAAAGGCCAAGTGATCCGCGTAGATCTAAAATCTATTCCTTCATCTGGACGCCAGACTCAAGGAGTGACGATTATGAAGCTCCGAGCAGGTGATTCAATAGCATCTATTACATGTTTATAAAATATTAAATATAAAAAAGTCCGAATTTACTTTCGGACTTTTTTATATGTGATATAATATTATATATGTTTGCAAATCCAGAAAGTAATGTAGCACAATTTAACTTACGCGAGGGTATGCGCGTCGCAGATTTTGGTGCAGGGTC
>JBEBAY010000007.1:0-6730 GCA_041158645.1 Candidatus Parcubacteria bacterium
CACACAATGGTTCTTTATCCCATGTTCTTTAAAATTTTCAACTGAAGAATTCAGCTTGTAGTCAAAAATAGACACAGGGAATACTTTTACTTGATAGGCCTCAATCATATCTGTTATCTCCTTTAGCATAGATTCTCCTGTGCTTACTAGGTCCTCTGTTCCAGCAATATTTGCACCAAGCAGGGAATCATCTTCCTTTTCGATTCTTAATGGGATTTCCCATGTGTGGCGTGCATTCATTCCAGACTCTATTATGGCTGTTTTAGCAATCTCTGTGTACCTATTGAATCCTGTAACTACTGGGTCCATTAGTGTCACAAAAGCACCGGATTTGATAATCCCTTCGATTTGCTTGTTCAATCCGTGGTCTTTCGGTTCCTTGCGGATAAATACAAATGGAAGATTAGATTCTTCTGCAGCAACGATTCCACATACAGTACCAAATGGTGTCGTTCCAGCGATAATCTCGGTACTCCAAACAATTTCTTTTGAATTATTTCGGACAAGCTCTTTTACATGGTTCAAGTCGATGGAATAATACAATTTGTTCAATTTTAATAACAATGGTTTGTTTAATTCCAGGGCCAGGAGTGTAGCAGGGGCAATGCCTGCATTAGGGATACCATAAACAAAATCAATAGGTTTTTCAATAAAAAAAGAAGCTAATGCTTTTCTCAGAATTTTTCTGATTTCTGGGAGTGATTGCAGGTTTCGATTGTCCACATAAAAAGGGTTGTACGTACCGCTAGCCCATTCTTTCGGATTAGCAAAGTCGTAGCCAGCTGAATTTGATTCTACAAGAGCTTTTGCTATTTGCCCTGCATAGTTTGTCGTGATTTCTGTGTTGCTCATGATTTAGTTGTTTAAAGATGTTTTTGAATTTAAGAATTTTTCTTTTACAGTACCACATTTAGACAAAAAAACAACCCTATGTATTGATATACATAGGGCGCTTTATTTGTTGTTTTTTACCTATTCATACTGCTTGCAAGTTGGTGTGATATTTGGAGCCTATCCCAGTTTATTTCTGGGTCAAACTCTACTCTACCTTTTTTAACCTCACCTGCAACCTCCGGATCATCCTGCTTGAATTCCTTGTAAGGCTTGTGCACCAAAGATATAATCGGAATATCAGCATTATTAAAAGAAAATACCTTTTCATTCTTGGGATTCATAGATCTGTTTAATACACAGGCAACTCCTACTACAGAAGAATATTCACTCATCAGTTTCTTTATGATTTTCTTTGTTGTGTAGAAATTGTTCAGTACGTTTTTTGTAATTATCACAAAACTTCCAGCTGGAACTTTGTGATATTTAAAAACCATTTCAAAATCTTCCCCCGTAGCTTTTCTCTCAATGCAGGCATATTTTGCATTAGGGAAATTCATAGCTATCATACTAGCTAGAACTGCGCCTCCTTCCTGGGGGCCTACAAAGAATAGATTAGGTGCATTAATTACTCCTTTCAATCTCAGATTTATTTTTCTTGAGATTTTTCGCGCAAAATGCCTCAGAATTAAAGGTGTTTCTTCTGTTTTTGAAATATTGTGATAAACATCACCTATGTATTTCATTTCTTTGCCATCCTTGTCTTTGTAGGTTCCCTTGTATGCTACCATCCTGTTTAGTCTTTCACCTTCGTTGTTTTTTACGCACTCATAGAACCCTCCAGTTGCGTTTAATAGTGCCAGTGGATCATTCTTATGCCTTGAGATGATTTCCAAAATGTTTTTACTCATAAAATTTAGTTGTTTAAAGAAATGATTTTTGAATTAAATAAATTTTTCTTTTACAATACCACATTTTGGCAAAAAAACAACCGTATATACGCTCAGTTTAAAAGGGTAGGGGAATAAATTTGACAATTATTTTAAATTTGCTAGTATAACCCTACGAGCTCAGTTAGAGCTTCTTTATATTGTTATGACAAGATCACTAAAAAAAGGTCCATATGTAGACGAAAGGCTCTTGAAAAAGATTGCCGGAAAAAAGCCAATCGAGACAGGCATGATTAAAACATGGTCTCGTGCGTGCGTTATATCGCCAGAGATGGTAGGTTTTATGTTTGGGGTGCACAATGGTAAGACTCATGTCGAAGTTCTGGTTTCAGAAGACATGGTAGGTCACCGATTGGGTGAATTCTCTCCTACAAAGAAATTCGTACGTCACGGAGGTAAGATGCAGAAAGAATTAGAACAAAAGAAGAAAGAAGCTGAGATTACAGCCGCAAAGTCCGCAAAGGCTACGACAGCTGATACTAAGAAGAAATAATATTTAATTTATGAAAGCATTTCTAAAAAACTATAGACAGTCTCCTCGCAAGGTTCGCCTTGTAGCGGGACTCATCAAAGGCAAAAGGGTTGCTGATGCTAATACGCATTTGTCTTTCTTACCAAAGAGAGCATCACTTCCTATACAAAAACTACTAAATTCAGCAATTGCAAACGCAAAACAAGCAGGCGCAAACGTAGAAAACCTAGTAGTATCAAGTATTACAGTAGACAAGGGAATCGTTATGAAGCGTTCAATGCCTCGTGCTCGTGGATCTGCTTCACGCATAAACAAGCGCACAAGTCATGTAGTGCTTACTCTTGCTGAAAAAGTTATTACACCAAAAAAGTCGAAATCAACACCAAAAACAGTAAAAGCTCCAAAAAAGGTAGCAAAGACTGCTAAGAAAGATTAATTTATAGATATTTATGTCAAAAGTTGTCCATCCATACGCACATAGACTAGTAACACTCCGTGATTGGAAATCACGCTGGTTTGCTGATAAGAAATACAGTAATTTGCTAGCAAGTGACGTTGTTATCCGTGAATTCTTGGCAAAGAAGCTACGTGGTTTTTATGTTTCTCGTGTTGATATTGAAAGAAATGCAAAAGCAACAAAGGTTATCGTTCACACATCTCGCCCTGGTATGATCATCGGACGTGGAGGGGATGGAGCTACAAAGCTAAAGGCAGATATAATCAAGGCCCTAGCAAAGCGCCGTATCGTAGCTAGTGAAGATCTAAAGCTCGACATAGTGGAGGTTTCAAATCCTGATGCAGATGCTGCAATCGTAGCATGTATGATTGCTGAAGGTCTTGAAAAGCGTCTACCATACCGCCGAGTTCTAAAACAGACAATCGAAAAGGTTATGACTGCTCGTGGAGTAAAAGGAGCACGTATATTCCTAGGAGGACGTCTTGCTGGTTCTGAAATCGCTCGTACAGAAAATATCAAGCGTGGATCTATTCCACTTCAGACATTCCGTGCTGACGTTGATTTTGCTCGTGAAAAGGCTCATATGAGTTATGGAGACATCGGTATCAAGGTCTGGATCTACCGTGGAGAAATCTTTAACGATGAAAAAAAGTAATCTAAATAATCTATATGTTATTACCTAAAAAAGTAAAATTTAGAAAGTGGCACACTGGTCGCAAGAGCGAGAGTAGAATGCAAAGTGGAGTAGAGACTCGTGGTCTTACTGTTGCTTTTGGTTCATACGGCCTAAAGGCTATCAGTGCTGGACGCATCAAGTCAAACCAAATCGAGTCTGCTCGTAAGGTTGCTACTCGTACTGCTACAAAAGCTGGACGCATCTGGATCCGTATTTTCCCTGACAGACCATTTACAGCAAAGCCTGCAGAGGTAGGTATGGGAAAGGGTAAAGGAGATCCACAAGGTTACTGCGTAGAAATATTCCCTGGACGCGTATTATTTGAAGTAGACGGTATCCCAGAAGCTCTTGCAAAAGAAGCACTTCGAAAGGCCGGTACAAAGTTACCAGTTAAGACTCGCGTGGTAGCACGATAATATTATGAACACAACAAAGACAAATAAGAATAAAGTATTAAAAGGTGTCGTTACAAGCGACAAGATGGATAAGACAGTAGTAGTATCTGTTACTCGATTTGTAGAGCACACAAAATACGGAAAGCGCATCAAGAAGAGCAAGAAATACAAGGCTCATGATGAAAACAACACAAAGAAAATTGGCGATGTAGTCGAAATCGAAGAGACAAAACCAATGTCAAAAGACAAGCATTTTAAGGTAATTGCATAATTATATTTTATGATACAAGACGGAACAGTAGTAAAGATCACAGATAATGCCGGCGGTAAAGTCGGAAAGGTTTTCAAAGTGCTTGGATCTTCAAAGCGTCGTTATGCTGGTATCGGTGACCGTGTAGTCCTATCAGTAAAGGTAGCTGAGCCTCGCAAGGGTGTAAAGAAAAAGGACGTTCTACAGGCTGTCGTTGTACGTACTACAAATGCATTCCGCCGAAAAGATGGTTCATACATCAGATTTGATGACAACGCAGTTGTAATTCTAGAAAAAGACAAGCAAGATCCAAAAGCAGGTCGTGTGTTCGGTCCAATCCCTCGTGAATTGGCAGAACGTGGATACCAAAAGATTATATCTTTGGCACCAGAGGTGATTTAATAATTTCAATAAAACTTTTATGCATGTAAAAAAAGGAGACAATGTAATAGTGATTGCCGGAGGAAGCAAGGGCAAGAAAGGAAAAATAGAAAAAGCTATTCCTACTTTGGATATGGTGATTATTGAAGGTGTTAACATCAAAAAGAAGCATATGAAAGCTACTCGTGGAGCAAAAGGTCAAATCGTAGAAAAGGCTATGCCTATCCACGTGTCAAATGTTAAGAAAGTAAGTTAAAATATTTTATGGAAACAACAAAGATAAAAGAAAAGAAAGCATACAGTACACTCAAGGGCGAATTTGGCTACAAGAGTAGTATGGCTGCACCTCGCCTTACAAAGGTAGTGGTAGCTGTAGGTACTGGTTCTGGTGTAAAGCGTGACAAGGATCGCAACAAGTTCATAATGGACCGTATTGCAAAGATCACAGGTCAAAAGCCTTCACTACGCGGTGCAAAGAAATCTGTCGCTTCATTCAAAATTCGTACAGGTGATCCAATCGGTGTAGTAGTGACTCTCCGTGGGGCTCGTATGTACGGATTCCTAGACAAGCTAATCAATGTAGCTATCCCTCGTACAAAAGACTTTCGTGGTATAGATAAAAAGATTGTAGATGATATCGGTAATCTGACTATGTCTATCAAGGAACACACAATCTTCCCAGAGACAGGGGATGAAGAGCTAAAGGATGTATTCGGTATGGCAGTTACAATCGTGACTACAGCCAAGACAAAGCCTGAAGCTACAAAATTCTTCGAACTCGTAGGTATCCCATTCAAGAAATAATATCGTTTCCATAAAAATCCCTCATCTGAGGGATTTTTTGTTATTAAATAAGAATAAATTACTTGACTTTGTTTTGTTACTCTGATAGGATAGGGGGACGTGATTGATAGATCCGTTCTTCTCCTTAAGAGATAATACTTTTAAGAAAAAGAATGAGATATCGCAATCATCTACCAAGGACGGTCCTTGGTGTAGTTTTATTAAAGATAAATTATAATATGGCAAAAACATCAGTTATAGCAAGACATCTAAAGAAGAGTAAGTTTACATCTCGAGAGACAAATCGTTGTTTTCGTTGTGGTCGTGGGCATGCATTTATGAGAGATTTCGGTCTATGTCGTATCTGCTTCCGTGAAATGGCAAATGAAGGTATGCTACCAGGTGTACGCAAGTCTTCTTGGTAATCTCAAACTAAATTTTAACTAAAAATATATGGATCAAATAGCAAACATGGTAAATATGGTAAAGAATGCAAACCGCGTAGAGCGCGAGTCTGTGACTGTTCCATATTCAAAATTAAAGCATTCTATAGCAGATGCGCTAGTGGCAGAAGGCTACCTAAAGAAGGCTTCAAAGAAAATGCAGAAAGGTTTCCCTACATTGGAACTCGAATTGGTATATGTAGATGGAACACCAAAAGTCACTGGGGTAGAGCGTGTTTCAAAGTCATCATGCCGTGTTTACAAAGGGGCAAAAGATATCCGCTCTGTTCGTCATGGTTTTGGATCAATGTTCCTATCAACACCAAAAGGTATCTTAACAGACAAGCAAGCTCGTAAAGAGATGGTCGGAGGCGAAGTATTATTTAAAATCTGGTAATAACATTTTATGTCACGTATAGGAAAACAAATAATAAATATCCCCGCAGGAACTGAGGTAAAACTCACAGGTACTAATATGTCTGTAAAAGGTTCAAAAGGAACACTCGTGAGAGATTTCCCTGGTACTGTTGCTATAAATATCAACGGTGCAGAGATTACACTAACTCCAAAGAATGAAAATGACAAGACAGAGCGTGCTCTATGGGGTACATACGCTTCACACATCAAGAACATGGTAACTGGCGTAAATGCTGGATATACAAAGAAGCTAATTCTAGAAGGAGTTGGATTCAAGTCTGAAGTAGCAGGCAAGGTTCTAAAGCTAGCTCTTGGTTTTTCACACCCAGTAAACGTAGATATCCCAGAAGGACTCACAGTTACAGCAGAAAAGAATATAGTCACAGTTACAGGTATAGACAAAGAGCTTGTTGGTCAGTGGACAGCAGGTGTTCGTGCTCTAAAGAAGCCAGAACCATACAAGGGTAAAGGTTTCCATTATGATACTGAAGTTATTCGTCGTAAGCAAGGTAAGAAAGCTGCATAATATATATGATGAACAAAAAATTACAAAAAAGAACAAGATTAAAAAAGAAAATCAGAACAAAAGTTCATGGTACTTCGGAGCGACCTCGACTTTCTGTTTTTCGTTCCAATAGTTTTATTTATGCTCAACTTATAGACGATACAAAAAGT
>JBEBAY010000008.1:0-15244 GCA_041158645.1 Candidatus Parcubacteria bacterium
CAAATAATCAGTGCCAGATTTCTCTGCTGTTTCAGCTGAAAGTTCAATTGTTTTTTTCATGTTTTTCGGTTTTTTGTTTTGAAGAATTATAGCACGTTTGTTTGAATATGTAAATAAAATATGGGCAATTATGTTTGTGATATAATATAGGTATGATAAAGAAAGAAAAAAATGCCTCTGATGTTTTTGTAAAATGCCTTGAAAATGAAGGCGTAGAATACATTTTTGGTGTACCAGGTGAAGAAAATCTGATGTTTATGGAATCTCTGCGTACTTCAAGTATAAAATTCATCACTACTCGCAATGAACAGGCAGCTGTATTTATGGCCGCTACTCTAGGGCGCCTGACTGGCTCTGTAGGGGTGGCTCTGTCTACATTAGGACCCGGAGCTACAAACCTAGTCACTGGTGTAGCGTACGCACAGCTAGCCGGTATACCACTACTAGTAATCACAGGACAGAAGCCGATAAAGAAAAGCAAGCAAGGAAAATTCCAAATTATTAATGTAGTAGAGATGATGCGCCCAATTACAAAATTCTCTCAGACTATTATTTCAAATGATCGAATACCTAGCTTGATCCGCGAAGCAGTAAAGCTCGCAGAGGCAGAGCGCCCTGGTGCAGTACATCTTGAATTCCCAGAGGATATAGCTGAAGAGAAGTGTGATATGGATCCTATCCCAAGATATCGAGTTCGTCGTCCAAATGCAGATGAGAAATCAATATCCGAAGCATTGATTGAAATAGAAAAAGCAAAGAGTCCACTTGTAGTTGTGGCCTCTGGTGGGAATAGAAAATTGGTCAGAAAGCAACTTCATATCTTTTTAGAAAAGACAGGTATACCTTTTGTCTCTACTCAGATGGGTAAAGGGGTAGAAGATGAGACTTCAGTATTACACATAGGTACTACATCTCTTTCTGATGGAGATTATGTTCATCGAGCATTACGAGAGGCAGATCTGATAATAATGATAGGCCACGATGTGAGTGAAAAACCCCCGATAATTCTAACAGGTGAGCATTGCAAGACTATCCATATTCATTTTTATCCTGCACTAGTGGATGATGTGTATGTACCTACTATGGAAGTCGTGGGGGATATTTCTCATACCCTTTGGTCTTTTTCGGAAAACATTAAAATAAATCCAAATTGGGACTTTAAATATTTCTTTGAAGTTCGCGATGAATTACAAGCTGATATTCAAAAATTCGCTAATGCAGATGATTTTCCTTTGCGTCCAGAGCGCATCGTCTCAGATATATCAAAAGTCTTGCCGAGTGATGGGATGCTCGCATTGGACAACGGTATGTATAAAATTTGGGTGTCTAGAAATTTTGCCAGTCGTGAACAAAATAGTGTATTGCTAGATAATGCTCTGGCTACTATGGGTGCAGGTTTGTCCTCTGGTATTGCTGCAAAGATATTGTATCCAGATAAAAAAGTCCTCGTAGTGTCTGGTGATGGTGGAATTATGATGAACCTAGGTGACTTGGAAACTGCAGTCCGATTAGGCATCAATCTAGTTGTATTAATACTCGATGATTCAGGTTTTGGTATGATCCGATGGAAGCAAAAGAATATGAATTTACCTCCTTTTTCTCTAGACTTTAAAAATCCAGATTTTGTAAAATTGGCTGAAAGCTTTGGGGCTGTAGGTCACAGAGTAGAGAGTGCAGATGAGTTAACTTCTGTATTAGGCAAAGCTCTGGAGAGTGCTGGCGTGCATATAATAGCTTGTCCAATTGATTATTCTTTTGCAAATGAAGATTTAGGTTTTATTAAAAAAGAAGAATTTATTAATTTATCAGAATCAGAATAATACAATGGCAATACAATCAAAAAATCCAAGTACAGAAGAGGTGCTAAAAAATTTTGAAGAAATATCTGAAAATGAACTTGTTGAAAAAATAAATTATTCTCAAAAAACCTTCATTGAATGGAAGGAGACTTCTTTTTCTCATAGAGGTGAGTTGCTGAAAAAACATGCATCCTATATAAGGGAAAATATTGAAGGTATGGCAGTCCTCGCATCTGTAGAAATGGGTAAGACTAAAAAAGCTGCAATTGTGGAACTTGAAAAATGCGCAGATGTCTGTGATTACTATGCGGAAAATGGTGAGAGTATTTTGAAGAATGAAATATTGAAATCAAATGCAAGTGAGAACTATGTATCATTTGAGCCTCTAGGTGTAGTCCTGGCTGTGATGCCTTGGAATTTCCCTTATTGGCAGGTATATCGATTTATTGCTCCAGCACTCATGGCTGGTAATGTAGGATTATTGAAGCATGCCTCAAATGTCCCACAATGTGCGCAAGCCATAGAGGATGCTTTTGTAAATTCTGGTTTTCCAAAAGGCATATTCCAGAATCTATTTATTAATTCAAGTAGAGTAGAAAGTGTAATTCGCAATCATCATATAAAAGCAGTCACTCTCACAGGTAGTGAAGGGGCGGGCCGATCTGTCGCGTCTATTGCCGGAGATGAGATAAAAAAGACAGTTCTGGAGCTTGGTGGTAGTGATCCATTTATCGTACTAGAAGATGCAGACATAGAAGCTGCTGCGATGGATGCTGCTATTGGACGAATGCAAAATAATGTCGGACAGAGCTGTATTGCAGCAAAAAGATTTATCGTACAGGATACCGTTGTAGGAAAATTTACTGAGTTATTTGTAAATCATATGAGCAATCTGATAGTAGGGGATCCATTACTCGAAGAGACCAATGTAGGCCCACTAGCTACACTCCAGGGCCTACAAGATGTAGAGAGGCAAGTAGAAGACTCTATAACTCTAGGGGCCAAGGTTCTATGCGGAGGTGCACGAGGTGAGGGTGTGGGGTACTACTATCTTCCTACTGTATTAGATCATGTTAGGAAGGGGATGCCGGTATATGACGAAGAGGTCTTTGGACCAGTTGCTCCTATAATAAAATTCTCAAATGTTGATGAAGCGATAAAAATCGCAAATGATACTCCATTTGGACTAGGCGCTACTATTTTTACAAAAGATATTGATAAAGCAAAAATAATAGCAACAAAGATCGAAGCAGGTAATGTATTTATAAATGGATATGTTAGGTCTGATTCAAGGATACCTTTTGGTGGGACAAAGAGATCTGGCTATGGGCGAGAGCTCGGTAGCTATGGAATAAAAGAATTTGTGAATATAAAAAATATTTGGATTAAATAATAAAATCCCCGCGAGCTACACTTGCGGGGATTTTATTATTTGACATGTCTGTATATTTACTGTAATCTGAAGAAAAACCAAAATTAAATAAAAATCATGAAAAATCTAATGATTCTAATCGCTATGTACCTGTTGGTATTTGGCGCAAATGTGCGTATTTATGCACAAGACACACTCTCACATTCTGTAGTTTATGATACGACTTACAGTAATGGAAAAATATCATTACAAAAAATTACCAACGTTAGGACTGAATTGGCAAATTTTAGTGCTCCTACTGGATTGGCTTATTTGCATATTGCAGATGCTGTTAAAGCAGCTAGTTTTCCTTTTTCAAGGATGGAAGTTCATAGTTATAAAGTGAATTATTTTTTTCAAGTAGAAGATTTTGTATCATATTACTCATACGACAAGTATAAAGATACTTGGGCTATTTCTCCTGAAGTGTATAGCAAAAGTTCTAATCATGTTGTCGTTATGATTTGTGTTCTGATGTTTGTAATAATTATATTTATTTTTAATCTTGCTGTTAAAAATAAACTGTATAGATTATTAATGGGATTAGCAATTTCTTCGGCATGTCTTTTTTCTCTTGTAATTATATTCTCGATTACCCCCGTATCACATAGTGTCGGGAGTAACGCAGAAATGAGTTTTTTGCAAAAAGTTATCTTTATGGTGTATTTTATTATTTTTATATCGATTATTAATTTTATTAGTGCTCGTTTTGAAAAGAATAAAAAATCAGCGACTTAAATAGTAGCAAATTAAATAAAAAAATCCTCACGGTTTTCGTGGGGATTTTTTAATACATCATTATAGACTTTTTCTGTTTGGTCGGGTGATGTATTTTTCAGATTCTTTGATTATTCTCTCCATTATCGTCACAGCTTCTAGGGGGTATTTACCACTAGCAGACTCCTCGGATAGCATAACTGCATCGGCACCCTCGATGATAGCAAATGCCACATCAGTCACCTCGGCACGTGTAGGCTCGGGATTGTCCTTCATAGACAGCATCATCTGAGTAGCTACTATCACGCTCTTGCCTGCAGTATTACATCTCTTTATTATGTCTTGTTGGGCAAAGGGGATAGTCTCTATAGGTAATTCACTCCCTAGGTCTCCACGGGCGACCATTATGGCATCAGCTTCTGCTATGATCTCATCTAGATTATCTATAGCAATCTTTCTTTCTATCTTGGCTATTATGGGTATGATTTTGCCCATTTTTTGCATATGAGCGCGCAATTTCTTGATATCAGATCCTGATCCTACAAAAGATAATGCCACATAATCCACCCCTTGATCGATTCCAAATTTTAAATCAGACAAATCTTTTTCTGTGATTACCTCTACATTTTGATCATATGTATGACCAGCACCTTCTTGTATTCTAGGACCAGAAAGGTCTTGGATTATGGGTATCTTGCGTCCGACTTTTTCTGCACATTCACGGATATTTTTAATAAAGTCTGCATGCTCGCTATGTGTACCCCAAGAAAAATTCAGACGGGCTACATCCATCTTGTGGTCTACCATTGCAGATAGAATGTTAATGTCTTTTGATGCTGGTCCTATTGTCGCTACTATCTGTGCTTTTGAATTTTCCATAATATTATTTTTTTGATATTTGAATCAATCTTTTATATTTTATAATGCGTTCGTATTTTGTAGGAGCTCCAGCCTTTAATCCATAACAACCAAATGCATAAGCGAGATCTGCTATGAAGTCATCATCTGTCTCTCCACTCCTGTGGCTGACGATCAGATCTATATTGTTCTGTCGAGCGAGGGCCATAGTCTCTAATGTCTCTGTGAGTGTGCCTATTTGATTTGGCTTTATTATTATTGTATTGATACTATCTTTCTGAATTGCTTTTTCTAGGAGCTTTACATTAGTGACAGTCAGATCATCTCCGACTATCTTTATATCCATATCATTTTTTAATTTTTGAAAATCCAAAAATGCCTCTTCGTGAAATGGATCCTCTATAGATAGTATATTGAATTCCTTTATTAAATCTTTGTAGATATTCATCAATTTGTCTTTTGATATCTTTTTGCCATCTATGGTGTACTTGCTCTCGTCTTTACCTAGAACAGTAAATTCTGGAGTACAAAAAGAAGAGGCTGCTACATCTAGAGCCAAGCGCACTTCACACCCTAGGACATTCTCATCTATCGCACGACGAAGGTATTCTAGGGGCTTTTTTATATCTGTTATCTTTGGAGCAAAACCACCTTCATCACCGATGGGTATTTCATTTATATTTAGATCTCGACATAGCATATCCTCGATAGCTTCCTGGACTTTTATGCCTATCTTTACTGCCTGCTTTGCATCATTTGTAAATGGTACTATATGGTATTCTTGAAATGCTAAATCATTGTTGGCATGCTTTCCTCCATTTATCAGATTCATATATAAGAGGGGAGTTATCCTGGATGGTTTTATCTTTGCTAGAGTTTGTAGGTATTTGTATAGCTCCATATTCTGTGAATCAGCAGCAGCTTTTGCTGTCGCTATAGATACACCTATTAGTGCATTGCCACCAAGATTTTTCTTTTGCTTTGTGTCGTCTAGCTCGCGCATCAGATTGTCTATAAGCTTTTGATTTGTGACATCCCGACCTATTAGGGCCGGTGCTATCTTTTTATTTATATTCTCAATTACTTTTTTTACTCCTTTACCGTCTTTGTCACGGAGCTCGTATGCCTCGTGGGATCCGGTACTAGCACCAGATGGTACAGAAAATGAACCGGTAGATTTTCCACTCTCTACTGTCACGCAAATAGTAGGATTGCCTCGTGAATCCTTGATCTCTTCTGCGAAAATTTTAGTAATTTTACTTTGGTTCATTTGTATTTTTAAATAATATCATTATGTCAGATACATTTGCATTTGTAGGTCCTGTCATTATCATATCTCCAATCTTTTCAAAAGCATTAAATGCATCAAAATTTTCAATGTAGTTTTTTATATCTATCTCACCATTTAAAACTTTTTCTTTTGTATGTACATCTATTATAGCACCTGCGCCGGCACTATTATCCATACCATCTGATGCTAGCGGTATAAATACAGAATGTTCACCTATCTTTTCTATTGCTTTTAATCCCATATACATATTTCTACCACCTGATCCACCCTTTTTTGTGACTACTAGCTTTGGTTCTCCTGCGGCTATGACTACAGTCCCATCTGCTTCTTTCTCTAATATTTTATCTAGTGCAGTATCTACTTCATCATAAAGTTCACTGGATACTATCTTGTATGGGTAGCCCAATTCTTCTGATTTTTTGCTCATAGCTTCTATCGCAGTCTTGTTTGATACTAGAACGAAGTTGTGTACTTTTTCAAAATATTTATCTTCTTTTGGTGTCTCGTTTAAATCAAACTCCCCTAAGTTGTAGTGTGCTATTATCTTTTCTGCATCAGCAATTGTCGTGATGTCTTTGTATGTCGGGCCTGATGCTACGTCTTCGTATTTATCTCCTGGTACGTCGGAAAAGATGAGCCCAATGACTGTAGCGGGGTAGGCGATCTTTGCTAGTCCACCACCTTTTAATAGTGATATATGTTTACGGACTGTGTTTATCTCGCTGATTGTATTACCAGTTTTCAGAAATGTATTGTATAGGACTTCTCCGGCAGAGCATTCACTCTCTGGGTAGCATAATAGTGCTGATCCGCCACCAGATACGATAGCGATCACTAATTCATCTTCTTTTGCTCCTTCTACTATGTCGTGAATTTGTTTTCCTGGAATTATGTTTGCAGACGAAGGTCTAGGATGTGTACCAGCAAAAGTCTTGATAACTGGGCAAATTTTTTGGGAGAGTCCGACCACGGCACCTTCGGTAATTTTATCCTTCAAGATTTCTTCGAGAGTAAATGCTGCTTCGCAAGAACATTTACCAAATCCAACCACTTTTATTTTAGAGAATTTTGATAAATCAAAACTCTCACCTTGTATTGATAAGGTATTGTTTTCTAGTCGGATAGATTTCTTTATAACCATCTCTGTATTGATAGCATCGAGTCCCGCCTCTGCTATGGATATGGCTACTTTACGATTTTCTGTGGTGGCTATTTCTTCATAATTTTTAATCCAGTGTTTGTGCATAGTTTTATATTTTAATTGTATTTTTTATTTGTCCCTGTTGGAATGAAGTGATGTTTTCAATTGTAGTATTTATTATCTCATTCTCGGCTTCTTCTGTATAAAAAGCCACATGCGGAGTGATGATGACTTCGGGAATATTTATCAAAACATGATTCTGTAGCAATGTCTTGTAATCAATGTGGTTATGCTCATCGCTGTACTTGAGATGGAATTCTTCTTTTAGCTCTCTTTCTCCTTCGAGTACGTCCAGCCCCACTCCAGATAAGATGCCACTTTGGATACCTAGTAGTAGTGCCTCTGTGTCGATCAATTCACCGCGAGCAGTATTCACAATATACGCGCCCTTTTTCATCCTCATTATGTTTTCTTTGTTTATCAAATGATGATTCTCTTTTGTATATGGAGCGTGCATAGTGACTATATCTGATCCACTCAATACCTCATCGAGTGTCACATATTTTATATTTTGCTCTGCCGCATATTCTGCATTTGGGAATAGGTCATAAGCGAGTATATTCATATTGAAACCCTTTGCCATATGAATCACATTTTTACCTATGCGTCCTGTGCCCACTACGCCCAATGTCTTGCCATTTAGGTCAAAACCTTTTAGTTTGCCGAGTTCAAAGTGGCTACCTTCTTTTATTTGATGAGAAGCTTGGAATATTTTTCGAGACAAATTCAATATAAGGCCAAATGTAAATTCAGCAACTGTATTGGATCCATAAGAGGGAATATTGGACACACCAATATTTTTTTCTTTTGCATATGCACCATCTATGTGGTCATATCCAGTAGATCGAGTGACTATGTATTTTAGATTTGGCAGTGCGTCGATGATATCTTTTTTGATTTCAGAATTTATAAATACACACAATATATCTGCACTCGCTGCCTTGTCTATATTTTCTGTTGATAGTTTTTCTTCGTAAAATTCAACATCTTGACCTGATAGTAAATTCTGATACTTTGTCTTATCCTCGGCTGATATTTCAAAAAATATTGTTTTCATATTTGTATTATATCAGAAAATATATACAGCAGGGTAGTGATAATGGAGAGAAATATCTTTGACTTTATCTAATTTTTGTGCTATACTCTAGTAAATTTTAAAACCCTATAACCATGAGCATGAGCTATTTAAAACCAAGCGAGTTGACCGAACATTCAATAATTGTTATTGAATTTAATTCAGGGAAAGCCCTGATCTTTTTTATTAACAAGTGTGTGACTTCAACTTTAGCAAAAGGAGCAGTCTGTATTTACGGCCGAACAACAAATGACCTTATTGAACATTACAAAGTATTAGACATTGAAAATGAAAAAGATTTGACTATCTATCTTGTTACGCCTCCAGGTTCAAAATTTTTTCAAAAGGGGGTAAAGGGTTACAGAAAACTAACTACCCTTGAAAAGCAATATTTTGCAAAAGAGGTACAATTCCTTAACTCTGATAAAAATGCATCTGCAAAAAAGATGTTTAGTATTTTTCAAAAGGTATTGTTCCGATCAAAAGTCAGCAGGAGTTTTAGTGTAAAGAAAGATCAATTTCCAGTATCTGGAAATTAAACTAAATTGAAAGGCCGTTCAATCGTGAACGGTCTTTTTTGTGTATATTGCCAATGTTTTGTATAATAAAACTATGAAATTATTTACATCATCAAAAAACAAAAAAATTCGCGTCGCTATTAATGGTTTTGGTCGTATTGGTCGTGCTTTTTTAAAGATTGCCTGGGATAGAGAGGATATCGAGATTGTCGCTGTGAATGACCTAGGGTCACTTGAATCTTTAGCATACCTACTACGCCACGATACTGTATATAGAAATTGGGGACATGATGTGAAAATTGTCGGTACAGATATGGTCATCGATGGCAAGACAGTAAAATTCGTATCTGAAAAGGATACTACAAAATTACCATGGAAGGATCTAAATATAGATGTAGTCGTAGAATCTACAGGACTTTTCACTGCATTCGACAAAGCAAAATTCCACATCGATTGTGGAGCTCGTAAAGTCGTAATATCTGCTCCTTCAAAGGGCTCTGATGGTACAGTACCAGGGGAGACAATACTCTTGGGTGTAAACGAAGATAAATTCGGTACCTGTGATATCACATCAAATGCATCTTGTACTACAAATGCATCAAGTCCATTGATTGCTATCCTGCACAAGGAGCTCGGAATAGAGAAGGCAATATTAAATACTGTTCACGGATATACAGCAAGCCAGTCACTAGTAGATGGTCCAAGTAAAAAGGATCTACGTGAAGGTCGTGCTGCTGCACAGAATATCGTGCCATCTTCAACTGGTGCTGCTATCGCTGTGACAGAGGCATTCCCAGATCTCAAGGGTCTATTTGATGGTATATCTATCCGCGTACCAGTACCAGCAGGATCAATCGTAGATGTGACATTTATATCAAAGAAGGAGACTACAGCAGAAGAGGTAAATGCAATACTAACAAAAGCTGCAAATGATCCACATTGGAGTAAAATATTCGCAGTCACAGACGAGCCACTAGTATCATCTGATATCCTCGGCAATTCACATGCATCAATTGCAGATCTAGCTATGACTCGCGTAGTAGGTGGTAATCTTGTAAAAGTGATGGGCTGGTATGACAATGAATATGGATATACCCATACACTCATTGAACATGTTGTGAAGACTGGTGGTTTTGCAAAATAATGTTTAGCTTAAATATATTTATTAATATTAAAAATTATGAGTGTGTTGGGTATACATCTACCCTCGTAGACCACGTAGTAAAAACTGGAAGTAAATAATTAATAAAATCAAAAATACCCCTAGGGGTATTTTTGATTTTATTTGCTATAATAGGGTTATGAAAATCTATATAGGTACCGATCATGCAGGATTGGAATTAAAAGAAAAAATTAAATTTTACCTTGAGGCAAAGGGGTTTGAGGTTTTTGACAAAGGGGCATTTGAGTACAATTCGGATGATGATTATCCAGATTTTATCATACCTGTAGCCGAGGAAGTATCCAAAGATCCGGAAAGTTTTGGAATCATACTCGGTGGATCTGGTGAGGGCGAGGCTATGTGTGCAAATAGATACAAGGGTGTAAGAGCTTGTACCTATTACGGCAGTTCCTTTGAAATCCCAAAGCTTGCCCGAGCACACAACAATGCAAATATCCTGTCTATTGGTGCGAGATTTGTGAGTGAGTTTGAGGCCAAGGACGTACTGGATATATTCCTAGAAACTCCTTTTTCTGGAGACGAGAGGCACATTAGAAGAATAAATAAATTTTAAATTATGGAAATAGTACCTGCAATTCTTGTAAGAAGCTTTCGAGAACTTCAAGATAAATTAGCTTTTGTATCCCGACTTTCAAACACAGTACACGTGGATTTTTGTGATGGTCGTTTTGTCACGGCACAGACTTGGCCTTATACATATGGTGGATTCGAGGAAGATGTACACGCACTACATATACTAGATGAGGAGGAGGGTATGCCGTATTGGGATACTATGGATTTTGAATTTGATTTGATGGTTAAGAATCCACACCTAGTGATGGATACTTTTATAAAACTAGGTGCAAAGAAATTAATCTTTCATATTGAATCTGTGGCAGATAATTCGGAATTCTTGGAATTTCTAGAAGGCATAGATATGTATACTCGCGAGAATACAGAGATAGGTATAGCTATAAACACTACGACAGATGTAGAAATACTAAAGCCATTCTTGATTCATGTAAATTTTGTGCAGTGTATGGGCATCGCACATATTGGCAGACAGGGGGAAGCTTTTGATGAAAGAGTATTTGATCAAGTCAAAAAAATCAAAGAGATGGATCCAGAAATATTAATCGCCGTTGATGGCTCTGTGAATATGGCCACTGCTCCAATGCTCGTAGATCTAGGCGTGCGCAAGCTCGTAGTGGGATCAGCGATACTTGAAGATTCAGATCCTGTGAGTGTGATAGAAGATATGCGTGGATTAGTAGAATAAATATGTTAAAATATATTTAATGAATCTTACTGACGAAAAAATAAAAGATCTTTCTCTGAAAGCTGAGAGAATTCGCGAGAGCATCATCGAGATGCTAGTAGAAGCTGGCTCTGGCCACACTGCAGGACCACTAGGTATGGCAGATATTTTCACTACTTTATATTTTCATTCACTCCGGCACGATCCAAAGAACCCAGAATGGAAAGAGCGAGACAGAGTAATCTTATCCAACGGGCACATCTGTCCGATACTGTATGCTGCAATGGCACACTCTGGATATTTTCCAATAGAGGAGTTAAAAACTTTAAGAAAATTTGGTTCACGATTGCAGGGGCACCCTCATCGTGAGTATTTACCATTCCTAGAAACTAGTTCGGGACCACTCGGTGAGGGGTTGGGTCAGGCTGTGGGTATGGCGCTAGCAGATAGAATAGATTTTGGCGAGAAATCTGATCGATTTATATATTGCTTCCTCGGGGATGGGGAATTGAATGAGGGCTCAAACTGGGAGGCGATAATGCTCGCCGGTAAAGAGCGACTAAGAAATCTGATAGTCATAGTAGATAGAAACAATATTCAAATCGATGGATATACAGAGGATATAATGCCATTGGATAATCTGATAAATAAATGGCAGTCATTCAATTGGCACGTAGAAGAGATCGATGGTCATAATTTTGAAAATATCAGCAATGCTATAGATATAGCAAAAGCAGTATACGAGAGACCATCTGTCATCATCGCGCGTACTATACCAGGCCGTGGAGTAAAAGAATTCGAGCGCGACTACCGATGGCATGGCAAGCCACCGACAAAAGAAGAGGGCAGGATTGCATTGCAAGAACTCCGCACTCTAGGTGGAAAAATAAAAGGTGAACATCAATAATTTTTATGCTAAATCCACAATTACGTTTAAATACAAATTTGTTTGATCCAAATGTAGAGCAGGTACCTACACGAAAAGGTTTTGGTGAGGGTCTACGCGAGGCTGGAATACGCAATGATAATGTCGTAGCTCTTTGTTCGGATCTGACTGAATCTACTCAGATGAATTTGTTTAAAGAAAAATTTGAGAATCGTTTTATCGAGATGGGTATAGCCGAGCAGAATATGGCCGTCGTAGCATCTGGGATGGCTGCTATGGGAAAAATTCCTTTTATGTCTTCATATGCAATGTTCTCCCCAGGGAGAAACTGGGAGCAGATCCGCACGACGATAGCATACAATAATCAAAAGGTGATAATAGTGGGATCTCATGCTGGAGTATCTGTCGGACCAGATGGGGGAACTCATCAAGCGATAGAGGATATAGCCCTGATGCGAGTGATACCAAATATGACAGTCATATATCCTGCCGATACAGTAGAGGCCAAGAAGGCTACTATGGCTGCAGTTTACAACAAGACACCAGTCTATATCCGCCTCGCCCGAGAAAAGAGCCCCGTGATCACTACACCCGAGACACCGTTTGAAATCGGTAAAGCTCAATTGATGTTTATCCCAGAGCTAGGCCTAGCACAGGTAGGCATCATCGCGACTGGACCGCTACTAGCACGTGCATTATTTGCTGCAAAAGAATTGGAAAAAAGAGGGGTGCGAGTCAAAGTTTTGAGTCTGACTACTATAAAGCCACTAGATACAAATGCTATACTAGCCCTCGCCCAAGAAGCAAAAGCTATAGTCACAGTAGAAGAGCATCAGATAGCAGGGGGTATGGGTTCTGCTGTCGCAGAATATCTGGCAAAAGTCTATCCTGTGCATATGGAATTTGTGGGTGTGGATGATGCCTTTGGTCAATCAGGTACACAAGATGAACTCATTGCTCACTATAATATGGATACTCCAAATATAATAAAAGCGTGCGAAAAAGTGATAGATAGAAAGAGTAAGATATATCAATAACAAATAAAAAATCACTTACCATATATGGTAAGTGATTTTTTAATTTGTTTTGTGATTTTTAAAAGCAAAAGCCTCTTAAATTTAATCTACCTCTGTTCACAATCGAAGTGACGATGTTTTTGTACATTTCTATACCCCCAATTTTTCCATCATCGGCAGCAACATCTGTGTCTTCGTTCGTGTCAGTTAGGTTTACTAAATTTTGATTTGCTTTGTTTAAATCAACCATCATTTGACTGGAACTGTTTTTTGCACAAGACAATCTTTCCTGGATTTTCTTGTAATTTTCATCGATACGATCCATTGTACTTGTTATTTTATATGTGTGATTTTTCGTTACTATAATAAATTTAATGCTTTTTGTCAAATAGATGACTTAAATAATAAATTTACTTTATTTTACTAATTTTATAATCTTCTGGGGCGTTTTGCAAATATTCCATAATCTTTTCTTCAGAGATTAGTCCCTTTTGTGCACCTACTTGGAGCGTCACAGACATCGCATTGATAGGGGCGTATGTCAGCGCCTCGGCTAATGTATTGCCCTTGCATAGGAATGTAGCGACCGTAGATGCAAATGCATCTCCGGCACCAGTTCTCTCGTATGGAGCGTGTGGGTATACAGGCATAAAGTAACATGATCCATCTATATCACGAGCGTATGCACCCTTGATACCATCTGTGACTACTACAATCTTTGGTCCTAGATTGTTGAGGCCCTCCATCAATACGCATGCATCGTGTTCACTATCTGTACCCAGAATTCTTTGGGCTTCTTCTTTATTACAAAAGAATACTTCTGTATGTTTGTAGATTGATTGGAGTAGCTCAGTACCTAATTTCATCTGGAATGTTCCAGGCTGAAATGCTAGCTTTACCTCTGGATGAGCTGCTAGATATTCTGCAATTTGTGAATGGTATTCTGTAGAGTTTGAAGCAAGTGATGATAAGTACAACCACTTTGGAGCAGGTAGATCCATAGGGAATGCATATGGGAATTCTGTGTGCTTTACTAGAATTGTGCGCTCTACATCGTACCAGAGTACATAGTGATAGTTTGAAGACATCCCTGGGACAGTCTGCATAAGATCTATTTTTACACCATTGTGAGTCAGCTCCTCCAGATTTCCTTTTCCGATATCGTCATTACCTATATATGCCATTAGATATGAATTCACTCCGAGGCGAGCGGCTGATACTGCTGCATTGGCACTATTTCCAACTGCACGACATATCTCTGCGCTCTCATATGGTACTTTGTCTCCAAAACGAAGACATAGCTTGCAATGCTCCTGTTGTAAGTCGCAACTAGCTTCTGCATCTTGTATTCTGATAAATGGTTCTGTGACTACGTCACCAATCGCTAAAAAGTCTATTTGTTTTTCCATGTTAATCATTATATCACAGTGTGTTATAATTTAAATATATGAAAACATTGCGTGAATACATTAAAGAAGCGGGTGAAAAAGGTGTAGCTATTGGTCATTTTAATATTTCAAACCTAGAAGGCCTGCATGGTATTTATCAAGCAGCCAAGAAATTGAACGTCCCTGTGATTATCGGATTATCTGAAGGGGAAGAAGATTTCGTAGGTAGGACCGAGGCTGTATCTATGGTTCAAGCTTTTCGAGAAAAAGAAAATTTTCCAATATTTTTAAATGCAGATCATCACTATAGTTTTGATCGTGTAAAAATGGCTATCGATGCTGGTTTTGATGCTGTCATCATCGACGGTGCAACCAAGACTCACGAGGAAAATATTGCCATGACAAAGCAATGCGTAGAATACGCTCGCAAAATCACAACAGAGACAGGACGAGATATTCTGGTAGAGGCAGAAATAGGATATATCGGATCTGGATCCAATATTAAGGAGAGTATTCCCGAAGGTGCTGGTATCAAGACTACACCGACAGAGGCAAAAGAATTCGTAAATGCTACTGGTATCGATATGCTCGCTCCATCTGTAGGCAGTATTCACGGATTGATCAAGAGTGGCAAGCCACACATAGATACAGACCTAGTGACTGA
>JBEBAY010000009.1:0-8138 GCA_041158645.1 Candidatus Parcubacteria bacterium
TCATATGTAAACTTGGGACAATCTGGTGGGGGATCATACTCTGCTACTGGTTCAACTGTAGTTTATGTAAATGCACCTACGACTTACACACTGTATGCATACGGTACAAACAACAATGATACAGAGACTGTAAACATAACTTCTGGTGGATCAAATACTGGTACATGTTCTATCACTTCATTCACATCAAGTAAAACTTCTGTGTATGCAGGCGATAGAGTTACTCTATATTGGAATACAAGAAACTGTACACATGTAGGTTTTGGTAATGGATACGGATATCAGACTTCTGGTTCTGCTCCTGTTACAATAAATACTACTTCAAGATTTACAATCAATGCATACGGATCAAACGGTGATGATACAGATACTATAACTATCCGTGTGATAGATAATGGATGTGGAGCGTACACTTGTGATTATGATGAACCTGCTTGTACTTCAAATTGTAATAATAACAATAATAATTATCCATGGTACTCACCTTGTAACTGGGTAGGTTGTGCAGTAACTGCGCAAGCTCAAACTCCAGTAGTTACAAATCCTCAAGTTGTCTACTATCAGACACCTGTGACAAATCAGGTAGCATCTAGTCAAAATAGTTCTGGTACTACAAATACTCGTAGTACTACAAATGTATCAAAGAGTGTCTACGACACAAATGAAAATAGTAAATTGATAACTGGTACATCTGTAGATGAAAATACTATCCAGGGTAATAATCTGAGTGCTAGTGCGGGATCTAGTGGATGGTCATTCTTACCGAATACATTACTAGGATGGTTATTCTTTGTTATATTTATTTTACTCATAGTGTTTATCTCTAGAAAGTTTGCAAAATCTTCTTCAGCAGATTCACACGGCCACGGTCACTAAAAGCTTGATTCCACTTCGTCTGAAAAGATGATTGACAAATTATCTAGATTTGATATACTATCATTGTGAGTAAAGGGTTCCGATAATTTATAAAAACAAATGACTGACAAAAACCACCGCAAGGTGGTTTTTGTTTTGTGTGGGTAGTATTTTATATCTTTTTGTTATATAATAGTTCTTGTAGCCGTTATGTGTTCTAGTCAGCGGCTGCACTCACATAGTCATTTGTGTTGGAGTCAAGCACCCGCTGGCTTGAGCACAGAAAATAAAATCGCTACGATGTAAATCGTAGCGATTTTATTTTTACCTTAAAATCTACACAAAATAACTTCTTTCGAAAAGCACGAATATTTTTCTGTTGAAAAATTTCTCTGCTCGTCTCTCAAGAAAATAATATTCGTAAACTCATTTATTTTCTAAGTTCCTGCGCAAGACTTTTCTCAAGAATTATTTTGTTTCGATTTAATTATTTAAAAAAATAAAAAAATATTTTTTTTATTTTTTTAAAATTAAAAAGTTATCCACAGTTTTGTTGAAAAAAGTATTGCACATATTTTTTTTATGTAAGATAATGTAGTAGTGAGTGTGATAAATTTTTTTACAAAAGTTTTTTAAAAAAATTTTGTAAGGTCGTGAATCACACATCCTTTAAAAATAATTTTTTTTAAAATATATGGCAGCAAAAAAGAAAGCAGCTAAGAAGACAGTTAAAAAAGCAGTTAAGAAGGCTGTAAAAAAGACTGTTAAGAAAGTTGCAAAGAAAGCAGTTAAAAAAGTAGCAAAGAAGAAGTAATTCTTTCAGCACAAAAAAAGAAAACCCCCTCTCTATCAGGGGGTTTTCTTTTTGTTTGAATGTCTTTTTTTGTTCTAGTATAGACATTTTAAAAAACCCCTTATTATGTTAAAATGGGTTCCTATGAATATTATAGAAAGTATATTTGGAACTGAGAGTGATGCTTTTGTCAAAAAGGCCCAAAAGACCGTTGTACGTATAAATGAGCTGGAAGATAGTATAAAGGCTCTGACAGACGAAGACCTCAAGAATAAAACAATAGAATTTAAACAAAGACTAGAGAAAGGTGAGACTACCGAGGATATATTACCCGAGGCTTTTGCGGTTGTTCGCGAGGCTTCTGTCCGTGCTCGTGATCAGAGACATTACGATGTTCAGATGATAGGAGGTATGGCTCTGCATTATAAAAATATTGCCGAGATGAGAACAGGAGAGGGAAAGACATTGGTGGCTACATGTCCTGCATATCTAAATGCACTAACAGGTGAGGGTGTGCATGTCATCACTGTGAATGATTATCTTTCTCGCCGCGACGCTGTGTGGATGGGTCCGATATTTGCTATGCTCGGTATGACTGTAGGTATTGTGAATTCACAAAATACTTCTTATATTTACGATTCATCTCATATAGATAAAATAGAAGACGAAAAATCTGACGAGAGTTCTTTCAAGGTGGAATACGAGTATATGCGACCTTGCTCTAGAAAAGATGCGTATGGTTGTGATATTACATACGGTACAAACAATGAATTTGGATTTGATTATCTTCGAGATAATCTAGCTAACAGAGTAGATGGATTAGTTCAGAGGGGTCACCACTATGCAATTGTGGACGAGGTAGACTCTATCCTTATCGATGAATCAAGAACTCCAATGATTATATCTTCTGCTACTGCTGATTCAGAGGATTTGTACTATACATTTGCAAATATATCAAAGCAATTGATCAAAGAGCAGGACTACACTGTAGATGAAAAATTGAAAGCGATATCTCTAACAGACGAAGGTATAACAAAGGCAGAAAAATTGCTCGGTATTTCAGATATTTATACAGAAAAAGGAATTAAATATGTTCACCATCTAGAGACTGCTGTAAAAGCACGTGCTATATACGAGAACAATAAGGACTACGTAGTAAAAGACGGAGAAGTAGTAATAGTGGACGCATTTACAGGGCGCCTACAGCCGGGACGCCGCTGGAGTGAGGGATTACACCAAGCCATCGAAGCTAAAGAAGGTGTAAAAATAGAAAAGGAGACTCGTGCTGTGGCATCTATCACATTCCAAAACTATTTCCGTTTTTACAAGAAGCTATCTGGTATGACAGGTACAGCTGAGACTTCAAAAGAGGAATTCAGAAAGGTTTATGGTATCGATGTCATCGTAGTGCCGACGCACAGAGATATCGCCCGTGTAGATAGGCAAGATCTGATATATCAGACAGAAGAAGGTAAGTACAAAGCAATCGTTTCAAAAGTAAAAGATCTTCAACAAAAAGGTCAGCCTGTGCTAATCGGTACAGTGTCTATTGAAAAGAATGAAGTATTGTCTGCGTATCTGACACAAGCAGGAGTAAAGCATACAGTATTGAATGCAAAGAATCACGAACATGAAGGAGAGATCATCGCAAATGCGGGTAGACTAGGTGCAGTGACTGTAGCTACAAACATGGCTGGGCGCGGAGTGGATATCAAGCTCGGAGGTGTACCTTTTAGTCAAGAACATTTTGATCAAGTAAAATCACTCGGTGGATTGTTTGTTCTAGGTACAGAGAGGCATGAAGCTCGCCGTATCGACAATCAGCTCCGAGGACGATCTGGTCGTCAGGGTGATCCTGGTGAGACTCAATTCTTTGTATCACTCGAAGACGATTTGATGCGTATTTTCGGAGGAGACAGACTCAAGTCTATGATGGGCAAGCTAGGAGTAGAGGAAGATCAGCCTATTCAAAATAGTATAATATCTAGAACATTGGAAAATGCTCAGGCAAAAATCGAAGGTTTTCACTTTGATTCTAGAAAGCACACTCTTGAATACGATGATCTGATGAACCACCAGAGAAATGTAGTCTATGCTAGACGCCGAACTATGCTGTCTGGGACAGAAGAGGAGATAGTGAATTTCCTCAGCACCCTATATCCTACATATCCTGATCTAGAACAAGTTATTGCCCAAAAGCGTAGCGAATTTGGAGATACAGCATTCTTTGAGACAGTACGACGCATCGCCCTATATACTACAGATAATCTATGGGTAGAGCATCTGGAGACTATGGAATACACACGCTCTTCTGTGAATCTGCGTGCATATGGTCAGCGAGATCCCCTTATTGAGTATAAAAAAGAGGGCTTGCGATTATTCCGAGATATGGAAGTGGTATTCAAAGAACAGGTGTATTCACTGGTAAAGACTATCCATCTAACAGATAACAATGTGGCTCCTGAAGTACAAGAAAACAAGCAAATTATCCTTTCTTCTGATGAAAATAGTGGCCCCGTACAGGCCTCAGCAGGGGATAAAATCGGCCGCAACGACCCATGCCCATGTGGCTCTGGCAAGAAATACAAAAAGTGCCACGGGCTAAACCAGTCATAAGACTGGTCGCCCGACAAATTTATTAAATTTGTTTAGGGGAAGAAAAGTAGTCATTTTTGTTGATAAATAAGGGTTTTTATAGGACAAAGTGTCCAAACTGTCAAAAAACGGGTAAAACCTTTACAAAATAGGCATTATTTCACAATTAAATACTATATATTGTCAAGCAGTATTGTACAAAAAACCCTTATTTTATAAGGGTTTTTTGTATTTGACACATAGAAAAACAGTGGCATAACTATTGACTTTTCTGGCTGGATATGCTAATATATATCTAGTCCCAAGTATGTTATGTTTAGTTACATTATATACAAGGGTTTTTTGTTTTGAGCCTCGGCTCTAAATAAAAACAATCCTGTCATACGTTTTGCGGAGCACAACCGCTATATTATGAAAAACAAAAAAATTACACAGTTTCTACAGTCTTTTGTGGCTATACCATTGTTTGCCACAACACTACCTTTTGCAGGAGTGACAGCGATCCAAGATCAGACTGTAGCGATTCGTCAAGATATATCACAGATCACAACTTCACTGATAACTCCAGAAGAAGCAAAGATCCGTGAAGAGCGTGCAAAGGCAATCGATGATTTCTTTGAATCAAGAAACGCTCCGCTTGCAGGATATGGACGAAAGTTCGTAGACGAAGCGATAAAACATGATTTAGACTGGAGACTATTGGCTGCGATTAGTATGCGTGAATCCACTGGTGGAATACAAGCATGTAAAAATCCAAAAGCACCAAATAATAGCTTCGGATGGTTCTCTTGTAAGAAAGGTTTCTCTTCTGTCGATGCTTCTATCGAGCATATATCAAAGACATTAGGTGGAAACAATGAAAATGCTCCTTACTACAAGAAGGAGATGAATACAACACAAATTTTAAAGAAATATAACCCCGACTCTATCGTCCCTGGCTACTCAAAGCAGGTTGTCAGAATCATGAAAATGATTGATGACAAGGAGGAAGTACTGTAATTAAAATAGTGTAAAAAACCCGCGACGGTATCGCGGGTTTTTTGTTGCCTATATCTTCTTCATCTTTTCTATAACCAAACTCTTTTCTCCATTTCTTTCACTTACTTTTGCATTTATAGCTATGATGTTGTTCTCTATGAGTATATCTTTTGTTCCCTCGAATAGTTTGGGGAATACTACAGCTTCGATAGTGCCTGTATAGTCAGATAGTGCTATGAATGCCATACGATCACCCTTTTTAGTATTCACCACTCGGATAGTATCTATGATCGCAGCTACGACCACGGGCTTTTCTTTGTCTGTAATATTTTTGATCTCAGAGATGACTGTGCCAAATTTCTCAATCTTTTCTTTGTAAATATCTAGGGGGTGCCCCGAGATGTACAATCCGAGTAATTCTTTTTCCCAAGACAATTTTTCTGTTTGAGTAGCAGGAGTCTGATGGACCAGATTGAGCTGCGCCTTGATGCCACCGATAGCTCCAAAGAGCGACTCTTGAGCTCCGCTACCTTTAGATTCTTTATTGAATGCAATGAGTAGTTCTAGGTTTCCTATGATCATATTTCTCTCGGCTAAATCGTCCATAGCACCTGATTTTGAAAGGGCTTCTACTGATTTCTTGTTTAAATTTTTGTGATTAATTCGTTCAAAAAAATTCTCAAGCGATGTGAATTTACCTCCACGTTTTCTTTCTTCGATTATTGAGTCAGATATGTCTGTACCTAGGTTTTTGATTGTGTATAATCCAAATCGAATAGTGCGGCCTTCTTCTTTGTCGCTACCTACGATAACTGTAAATCCTCCAAAACTATCATTCACATTTGGTGGCAGGACTTTGATTCCCATCTTTTCACACTCGTGTACGATATCAGCGATTTTTTCTACGTCACCTGATTCTGCTGTGAGGATAGCTGTCATATATTCGACAGGGTAGTTGGCTTTCATAAATGCTGTCTGGTAGGCCACGCGTCCATAACTAGCTGCATGAGCCTTGTTAAATCCATACGCAGCAAATGGCTCGATGAGCTCCCATAGCTTCTTGGCCTTTTGAGGGGTGAGTCCGTGCTCGATAAAACCTTCGTTTAGGTGCTTTTTCTGAGCCTCCATTTCTGCTGGAATCTTCTTTCCCATAGCTTTACGGAGCTTGTCTGCCTCGAGCCACGAATAGCCTGCGAGCTTGATCGCGATCATCATCACATCGTCCTGGTATGTAATAACACCAAAGGATTGGTCGAGGATGTCCTTCATTCTCGGATCGAGATATTTGACCTTGGAAGGGTCGTGTTTACGCTCGATGTATTCTGGTATCATTTCCATCGGTCCAGGGCGGTACAGGGCAACCATAGCGTTTATATCGTGGATTGTACTGGCATGTAGCTCTTTCAAATACCTTGTCATTCCAGAGCCATTTAATTGGAATAGTCCCATAGTCTCTCCGCGGGCTAGCATAGCAAAAGTCTTCTTGTCTTCTAGGTCTATCTTGTCGATATTGATATCTACATCGTGGATTTGCTTTACCAGTCGGACGGCATCGGCTAGGATCGCTAGGTTTCGAATTCCTAGGAAGTCGAATTTTGGAAGACCTGCATCCTCGATACTGTACATATCGTATTGAGTGATCATATCGCCACCCTTTGGATCGTATTGTATCGGAGTAAAATCCCAAAGTGGTGTAGGGGAGATCACGACACCAGCAGCATGCACTGAAATGTGTCGAACACAACCCTCCATTTTTTTTGCAAGATCTATAATTTCTTTTGTCTCAGCTTCATTTTTATATGCGGCAGCGAGCTCGGGTACTATCTCCATAGCATGGTCGATAGTCATAGCTGTACCCTGAGATCCTAGTGGAATCATGCTAGAAATACGATCTCCGACAGAGTATGGATATCCGAGGGCTCGAGCGACATCACGCACAGAACCCTTGGCCATCATAGTACCAAAAGTACCGATCTGTGCGACTTTATCTTCACCGTATTTTCTCTTTGCATAAGCGATGATCTCATCTCTGCGGTTATCAGCATAGTCCATATCGATATCGGGTAGGGATGGACGCTCTGGGTTCAGAAATCGTTCAAAAGGTAGCTTGTATACTAGCGGGTCCACATTTGTAATCCCGATAAGATAAGTCGTCAGAGATCCGGCGACCGATCCTCTGATATTTGTCAGAATTCCATTTTCACGAGCGTATTTGAGCAGGTCTCCAACCACTAGGAAATACGCTGGATAACCTTTTTGTTTGATTATTCCTAGCTCGTATTCGAGTCGCTTTGTGTATTCATCATTTACTTTTATATCTCTGAATTCAAAACCAGCATATGCTAACTTTCGTAGAACTTCATCAGCAGTACTGCCGTCTTCAATCGGAAAATCAGGGAAGTATGCAGTGCCTAATTCCAAGTCATATGCTTCACACATATCTGCTACTAGTCTTGTATTATCTACGGATTCTGGGCAGTCCTTGAAATATTCGCGTGCAGTTTTCTCGTCGATAAGAGAAAAATCGTCTTCAGAGAATTCAAATTTACCGGCGTCTTTTACATCGGCACCAGTATTCACCTGTAGTAGTGTGTTGTGAGCTTTGTGATCGTCTTTACATGGATAGTGCGAGTCCTGAGTGGCTACTATTTTGATGTCGTGTTTTCTTGCGAGCTTTATCAATTCACCACGTAGTTCTGCATCACGCTCGATGTGGGGATGATTTTGTATTTCTATAAAATAATTTTCCTTACCAAAAATATCTTGGTGGGTCTTTACCAATTCCTCGGCTCTTTCCATGTTTCCTGCGAGGATTGCTTTTGATAGCATGCCACCCATACATCCAGAGAGAGCTATGATGCCCTCACTGTGTTCACGAAGTAGATCCATATCTACTCGGGGCTTGTAGTAGTAGCCT
>JBEBAY010000010.1:0-2947 GCA_041158645.1 Candidatus Parcubacteria bacterium
TGTAAGATTTAGATACGAGATATCTAAATCTTCAGAATTAAATTGGCAGTTAATAGAAGAAGTCCCGAATACTAAGATAAATTTTAATACGACAAAATTCGACGATGGGAACTATCTACTCCGGGTAGTTGCGGATGATGGTGTGTCAAAAACTATCTCTGGATCTGTCAGTATAAGTATAAAAAATGAGACTTCATTTTTTATACGCTTCTATGATGGGTTGCGCACATTTACCAAAAATAAAACAGCCACTCTTCGAGGTATAGTTTTTGCGGATAAAAAAGTAATATCAAATACTACTATAAAAAGTCTTTACTATAGCTCTGATGGAGGGATGAATTGGGTAAAAGTAAAAGCCCTAGATGGTAATTTTGATTCAGGTGAAGAGAGGTTTTCTGTCGAGATATCAGGACTACGAGATGGACTCAATCATATAATGTGGAAGTCAAAAGATTCACGTGGCGTAACTATAGACTCCGAACAGCCTGTCATAGTAGACAGCCTACCACCTAGTGTGCCAAAGATTTTATCCCCCAAAGTTGATCAGATTCTGACCAAAGAAGACAATACTTTAATTAAAAAGAATATATTTACGTTTGATATTACTGGTAATTCTGAACCCCGCAGTACTGTGTATCTAGAAGTGAATAATCAAAAGTATAATGCAGTAGCTTCTTTTGATGGATTTTTTAAATTCAATGGTGTATCTCTGCCTAAAAATGGTAAATATAAAATAAAAATTTTTGCTCAAGATGAAGCATTGAATAATAGTAAAATATTAGAGCAGAATGTTGTATATGACAATCCCCCTAGTATTGTATTTACTTCTCCAAGATTGGGTCGCGGAATCAGTAAGGATACATCAATATCGTGGATTATGGATGATATAGATGGTGATGTGATAGTCGATAAAATTTTGAGCTATAGAAAGATCGGCGGGTCTTTTGTTGTTCTGTCCAAGAATCTAGTAGGTAATACTTTTAAATGGAACACTTCAAATCTTTCAGGAAACGACTTCGAAATTAAGCTCGAGGCAGGTGACGGCATAATATCTAATTCCGAGGTTATTCCTTTTTCTATAGATCATACAGCACCAGAACTATCAGGTCTGAATATAAAAAATAATTTAATTGGTTTAAATGACAACATATCTGTTGCAGGAATTGCACACGACAATGGCTCGGGTGTTGAATTTATAGAATATAATATATCTTTACTAAAGGAAATAAATCAGAAAATAAATCCAATTTGGAATAAAATCACTCTTCAGAATAAATCAATTGCAAGTAAAGTATCTTTTGCTCTAAATAAAAAATTTTCATTGGAAGATGGTGAGTATCAGATAGCTGTCAGAGCTGTTGATGCTGCTTCGAATATATCAAATCATAAATATGCAAATTTTACTGTCGACACAACTGCGCCTAGGATTGGAAGTGTAGAGGTG
Organism: Candidatus Parcubacteria bacterium; assembly: GCA_041158645.1. Taxonomy (GTDB): domain Bacteria; phylum Patescibacteriota; class Minisyncoccia; order Phycocordibacterales; family UBA9973; genus UBA8515. Next base: position 1,445 of record JBEBAY010000010.1, read on the forward strand.
AAAAATCTCGGGCAGAAGATAATACCGGTAGATGATAGGTGGGATGTATTAATTAAAGAAAAAATTTACCTCTCTTTGTCGTTAGAAAAAGACACAAAAGAGGCAAGTCTCACCATAGATGGATCTGATCTAGTGTTGAATCGGGATCAAGTTAGTGGTCTCTGGACTGGGGATGTGTATCTTGATAGCCTGGGAGAAAAAATAGTGTATGTGAATGCTACAGATACTCTTGGTAATAGCGTAACTAATAAATTACTATTTAGATTGAATGTGAAAGATAAAAGTAGGATAGTTTATATTTCAGATGATGGTGTGGAATCTCCGGTTTCGGGTGCGTCTATACATATATACGCTACCGCTGATAATTCTTTCTTCTCTATTTTTAAATCAAAGAAATTTGCAACCGCATTCTCTGACGAGAATGGTTACTTTGTATTATTTTTGCCTGCCGGGAGTTGGGATATAAAAGTCAGCAAAGACGGATTTAAAGATTCTGAAGTCACAGGTTTAATTCAAAATATGGATTCTTTTATGGATAGAAAAATAAATATTATAAAAGAAAATAATAGTTCCGGATGGTGGAGTAAATTTATTACTATGTTAAAATTAAAACAGATATGAATCAATATATAAAAACTATTATATTTGTAATAATTGTAATCTCCTGTATATTTTCAATCCTTTATTTTGGTAGGGAATATATCTCTTCTACTTTATTCCAGGAAACCAAAGTATCACCCGAATCCAATATTCAAGGTAATGTGACTATTGGTTCAAAAGCCCCATACTTTAGTTTGCAATCCTACCAAGGCGAAAATATAAATAGTTCTGATACAGCAGACAATCCTCTGGTAATTACTTTTTGGTCAACTTGGAATTCTGAATCTATAGATCAAGTTAAGATATTTGATGATTATCAACTTGGTATATCAAATAAAAATAAAGATATGTCTGCGAGGATTATTCTTGTTAATAGTCAAGAGTCAAAAGAGGTTGTTTCCAATATAATGAGACGCGGAAATTATGATTTGGAGGTGTTATTGGATCAAAATGGGGAAGTCAGTAATTTATATGGAGTACATACTCTACCTACCACTTTTTTTATAGACAGATCAGGTGATATCGTAGAAATTTTTACAGGTACGATGAATAAAAATGAATTGATTAATAAAATGGAAGGTATTATTTTTTAAATTTAGTATATAATATATTATATGTCTCTTTATTTTATTCTAAACAATATACATTTTACATTAGAACTTTTAGGTGCTTTGTGTTTCTTTATAATGGCGTGGCTGGCTGTAGATTCATACAGGTTGAATAATCACTATTCAGTTATTTTTAAGATTGTAGGCTTATCCCTCGTGGGTTCACATTTAGTGATACATGCATTTAGTTTGGCGGGGGATCTTTTGAATTTCTTTGGATTTAGCCTGTTCATACTAGGACTGATTTTTATAATTGTCAGTTTCTTGTCTGCCCCTAAGATCGCATCTTTATCTG
>JBEBAY010000011.1:0-5053 GCA_041158645.1 Candidatus Parcubacteria bacterium
GTCGAGAAAATCAAGTCAAAAGTCGAAGAAGTAAAGAAAATCAAGGAGCGTGTGGATGGTATGCAGGAGGAGAAACAAAAAGAGCTTGAAAAAGTTGCCCACCTATCTGCTGATGATGCTCGCGAAGTACTATTCAAGAATATCGAGGCAAAGTATGAGGAAGATTTGCTAGTCCGAATGCAAAAGATGGAGACTACAAATGCCGAGAAGCTAGATCGCCGTGCAAAAGATATCCTTTCTACATCTATCAATCGCCTCGCAGCTTCAACAGCAAGTGAGATGATGATGACATCTGTAAATATTCCAAATGATGAGATCAAAGGAAAGATTATCGGTAAAGAAGGCCGAAACATCCGTGCATTCGAGCGAGCAGCAGGAGTAGAGCTAGTGATAGACGAGACTCCAGGTGCGATAGTGATCTCTTCGTTCGACCCAGTTCGCAGACAAGTAGCCCGCCTAGCATTGGAAAACCTTATCCTTGATGGCAGAATTCAGCCAGCAAAGATCGAGGAAGTAGTAGCCAAGGCTCAAGAGGATATAAACAAGATAATCAAAGACAAGGGAGACCAGGCAGTATACGAATGTGGAATCTTTAATCTTGATCCTAGAATCGTAGCGATTGCAGGCAGACTTTACTTCCGTACTAGTTATGGACAAAATGTACTCCAGCACTCTATCGAGATGGCACACATTGCAGGGATGCTAGCCGAGGAACTCGGTGCAGATATCCAGATAGCAAAGGCAGGTGCACTCGTACACGACATCGGTAAGGCCCTAGACCACGAAGTGCAAGGTACACATATCGACATCGGTATTAGAATACTGCAGAAATTCGGAGCTGATCCAAGAATAATCACAGCGATGAAGTCCCACCACGATGATTGTCCACATGAGTCTATCGAGGCTGTGATAGTCCAAACTGCTGACCACATCTCTGGTGGACGCCCAGGTGCGAGACGTGACAGTGTAGAGAACTACATAAAGCGTCTACAGGATCTAGAGGCATTAACCAAGACATTCGACGGAGTAGAGAAATCTTATGCTCTAGCAGCAGGCCGTGAAATCCGAATATTTGTCACTCCAGAAAAAGTGACTGATATACAAGCAAAAGATATGGCTCGTGAAATAGCAAAGAAAATCGAACAAGAACTCACCTACCCAGGCGAAATCAAAGTAACGATGATCAGAGAAAACAGAGTAGTAGAATTCGCAAGATAACTAAATATAAAATCCCCTAGACCTTGCCTAGGGGATTTTATATTAATATTCTTCTCTTCTTAAAACTAACAAATGTAAATGAAAGTGATGGGCAATAGTTATGCCACTTGGAAGATTCTCCCAGAGCACATCATAGTGTGCACTAATATAATCTTTTTTAATTTGATAGAATTCCGCAAGCTCCTCTGGAGACAAAAGCTCCCAATTAAAAGCAACCTCCCTCTTTGTGGATATCATATGACTAGTAGAGGCGATAGCGTCGTAGGGGAATTCATTTGTAATGATGACCCAATGGGTAAATTCTTTAACCAACCCTTCTTGCCAATCTGTAAAATGAGTTGTCTTTTGACCCAACTTACTTCTCTCCTCAGTTATCTTCATATACGTATTCATACTCTCTTCTGTTCGTTGAAACGTTCTGGTTATTTTTTTATTCATAATTAGAAAGATTATATCACGCAAACACCCAGACGTGAAAATACACCAGCTTTGGTCTGGTGTATCTCCATGTATTTCGCATTCGTAAGCCGAATTCTGTTTCTAAGTGAATATTTATCTGGGCCATATGTCGCCATATAGCTCGAGCGATTCTTCCGGGCCGAAGCTCGGACACGATCTTGCACTCGCGTAAGGATTTAGCCGTTTCACTAAAACATTTACCTAAGTAAATGTTCGTGCGAACAAAATGTAAACATTTTGTTTTAGCACTCGTGTTACCACGAAATTATTCCCATAGGGAATCCCTAGTCTTTCGACATCAGGCGTCTCTGCTCGCACCTCTATCGTTGCCGACGGCAGGCGTTACCTGCTACGTTTAATGAATTTGCATTCACTGAGTGTTCGGACTTTCCTCCCTAAAACATGCTTCGCATGTTCGGGCGACCCCAAAAGGGTTTAGCCCCATACTTTCATATCTTAGAGCATTCACTCGCTGCGGAACAAGATTAACAATACCATAATAACAGAATTAAGCAAGAAAAAAGGCCACGTCACATTTCTGTGCGCGGCCCTCTTTTTTTGTAATCAATCAATCATACCAACAACCACATTGGCATAATATTTTTAATCTCCAAGCCAACCCTTCACTCTCAACCCCTCAGGCAATTCAGAATTAGAAATAGATTTTTTCTTTTTGATCTTTTTCTTCTTTTTCCAAGCAAGAAGATTTTTCTGTTTTTTACTTTTTTCTTTTCTTTTTTGAATTGCAATTTGCTTTTCAGCTTTTGTTTCATGCGCATCATTTTTGTTTGCGCCGACTACACCTTTTTTGTTTGGTGTCTTTTGTGAATTTGAGGATCTAAAGCCCATATGCTATTGGTTTTTAAGGATTTTAAAGAGTTTTTTAAAATTTTGAATACTATGCATTTAATTTTTTTAGCTTTATACTAATTTGAAAACCAACAAATGATGGCCAAAGATAAAGATAATAAAATAAAAATCCATAAAGATTTTTTGCAAAATTAACCACAATTGGGTTGAATTCTAACTTTGTATTTTCCATATTTTAAAATATTTATTTTTAATATACCATCTATAAAATAAAAGTCAATATTTCCCTTTTAAAATGCATTGGTGTATAATGATTTTACTCCTGTTTACCAGGGATCGTTTGCAAACGGTCGAAATATTATTCAACTAGTCCCCTATTTTTATAAATAGGCACTACAAAAAATATGAATAAACAAGCATTAGTAGAATTGGTTCACGAAAAGCTAGGCGGTACAAAGGTACAAGCAGAAGAAGTAGTGAATGGTTTGTTTGATGCAATCGTTGCAACTTTGAAAAAAGGCGGCGAAGTATCAATAGCAGGTCTTGGAATCTTCTCAGTTAAGGCTCGCGCAGCTAGAATGGCTCGCAATCCAAAGACTGGAGAACAGGTTAAGGTTGCAGCAACTACAGTTCCAAAATTCAGAGCAGCAAAGGCTCTAAAGGACGCAGTTAAGTAATCAAAGCTTTTAAATATGAAAAACGAAAAAACACCTTATTCTATCTAAGGTGTTTTTTCTTGTCTGAGAAAGCAAAATAGCCCTGTTAAGGGCTATTTTTGTGTGCGGGATAGGAGAATCGAACTCCTGTCTCATCCTTGGCAAGGACGTGTTCTACCACTAAACCAATCCCGCATATGAATATACTACAATAACTAAACCAAAAACACAAAACAGCACTTTGTCGGGGTGCAGGGAATTGAACCCTGTTCTCACGGTCCCAAACCGCGTATACTACCGGTGTACTACACCCCGAAACGTCTTTCTATAGTAGCATATTTTAAACAAAAAACAATGCCTATTATAATATTATATTCTCCATCCTCTTTACTCGCGCCTTTCTATTCTCTAGATCCAGATATACCACCAATATATCAAATTGCCATTCCCTATTCCCTATCCTGTTGTGAATCAGATATGTCTGTATGACACGTGCCAATCTCTTGCGCTTCCACATATGTACATTCTCTTCCGGTCGGAACCAGCCGGACTTTGTTTCATCTGAAACATAATCAAGACTAGATACAGATTTAGCCTTTACCTCCATAAAATACAGGACATTACCCTTTTCTGCTATTATGTCCACTTCTCCCCATTTCTTTGTATAATTACGCTCCAATACAGAATAACCCTGTTTCCCGAGAAACGTGCACGCCACGTCTTCGCCTAATTCCCCTATTTTTTGAGTATTTGAAGTAAATTTCTTCATATTGTTACATGTGTAACTAATAAAGTGTGCCACGTGAAACGTTTTTCTATTTATTAGACATCAAAATCGTTTTCTAATGTGTCTTTCACTTAAATAGCTTGATAAATAATGATATTTTGGATATTGTCTTATCTTTAAAAAACATGACTTTATTAAACAAAAGGCTGTCTTATAAACAATACACACATAGTTATCCACATAATCACTTATATTAAAGGGGATTAACCTGGGGATAAAGGGACAAATTAAGGACGTCCATTAAAAACCATTTGGTTTATTTTGTGTGCGCCTGGCAGGAATCGAACCCACATCATCGATTCCGAAGATCGATGTCCTATCCATTGAACGACAGGCGCAAAGTAATACTTATATTATACATAAATATAGCATAATTACAAATAATCCTTTATTTTAAAAGGTTTATTGCAGATTATTGCATTTTAAACAAAAAAATACTATAATCTATCTATTGTTTAATTGACAATATACATATGCGGGATTAGTTTAGTGGTAGAACTACAGTTTTCCAAACTGTTGGCAGGCGTTCGATTCGCCTATCCCGCACAGTATTTATTAACCGTATTTTTGCGGGATAAAGAGCAAACTTCTTTGCTCTTATAGGCGGATCGAAAGACTTTTTGTTGTTTTTCCCCTGAAAAACCAAAAAGTACCTGACTACGTGGTAGTGATTCGCCTATCCCGCACAGTATTTATTCGTAATAAACGAATATCGAGTTTCATATGAAACTACAACCTATAGACAATTCAAATATACCTGAATATGTTACACATGTAACATCCACCCTCGAAAACGCTGGTTTCGAGGCATTTCTTGTTGGTGGCTGTGTCCGAGACCTGATGATAGGTAGGGGGGTAAAAGATTGGGATATTACGACCAATGCCACACCAGAAGAGATCATACCACTGTTTGAAAAAACAATATATGAAAACAAGTTTGGAACAGTAGGCGTATGTATACCGAAGGTTACACATGAAACTAATACAGAAGTTGCACAAGAAAAAGCAGAAGATGTTACACATGTAACAATTCCTACAGAAATAAAGGCGGAATACCACATAATGGAGGTCACACCATACAGAACTGAAGCAAAATATAGTGATAATAGGCATCCAGACGAAG
>JBEBAY010000012.1:0-5233 GCA_041158645.1 Candidatus Parcubacteria bacterium
GCTCGGCACTGAATACAAGCTAGAAACATTGGATGGTAATCTTGATATCAAGATTCCAGCCGGAGTAAACCACGGAGAATTATTGAGAGTAAAAGGTAAGGGTGTACCAAATGGCTCACACAGAGGAGATATAATTATCCGTATTCAAGTAAAAATGCCATCTAAACTATCTAAAAAAGCCCACGAAGCAGTGGAAAAATTAAAAGAAGAGGGTATATAAATTTGACTACAAAAGAGCTCATTAATGAGCTCTTTTGTTTGACTAAAAATAAAACATATAGTATAAATAAAAAAAACTTTATACATATGAAAAAAAATATAAAAATCGCAAATTATGCTGATTTAAAACCAGTGAAGGTAATAGAGTCTGGTGAAAAAATGATAAACATTACACATGAATTACCGAATTGTGAATGTGTTTATTTGCCACAATCAAATGACATGATTCAGTATGTCGGTTATGATTTATGGGTAAGGGAAAGTGTCGCTGTAAAGCTAAAAAGAATTTCAATTTTACTGCAGTCGATTTATCCTCAATACAAACTTAAAATTGTATATGGATATCGCCATTTAGAAATTCAAACAAAACGTTTTTATCTTAGAAAAGATAAGCTTAAAATTGAGCATTCAAAATTAAGCGAAGACGAGTTGCTTGAATTGACAAATACTATGGTTGCTAATCCTGAGACTGCCGGTCATCCTACAGGCGGAGCTGTAGATTTGACGATCACAACGCCAGATGGAGATCTTGATATGGGTACAGAGTATGCAGATTTTTCTATGCCTGAAGAAATTAAAATGTTCTGCCCACACTTGAGTGAAGATCAAAAAAGTAACAGAAAATTTCTTCACGATTTAATGATTACAGAAGAATTTGCACCTTTTTATGGAGAGTGGTGGCACTATTCTTTTGGGGATAAGGAGTGGGCTTGGTTTTACAATAAGCCAAACGCCATTTACAGTCAGATAGAATTTCGAACAATTTAAAGTAAAAGCCTTGATTAATTTCAAGGCTTTTCTGATGAAGAAGTAAAACTATTTACATTTTTAAATATTCTGTTACTATTTTAACTAGTTAAGCAATATATTTAAATATGATAAAAAAGCCAACAAAAAAAATCGGGATATTAGGGGGTGCAGGACCAGCAGCGACAGCTGACTTCTTTAATGATGTAGTTAGGATTTCGCAAATTAATTACAATGCAGAGCAGGATACTGAATTCCCTGAAGTTATTTTATATAATATGCCAATGGAGGGGTTTAATGAGACAGGATTTGCTGATCCTGAACTAGTAAAGGAACAGTTAATATCAGGTGTTCAAAAAATTGAGTCCTGGGGAGCTGACTTTATTGTCCTACCGTGTAATACAGTTCACCATTTTACAAAAGAAATGCGTGAGTCTATAAATATACCCATTATTAGTATAGTTGAATCTACCGTAGAGAAAATTAAGGAATTAGGCTTGAGTAAGATAGGAATATTATCATCTAGAAGCACGAAAGATTTAGGTTTATATAAAAGTGCTCTAGAGAAAGAAGATCTTGTCGTATTTGAAGTAAACGAAGACGAACAATTAATTCTAGACAACATAATACTAAAAGTTATGTCTGGATCACAAGGTGAAAAGGAAAAAATAGATATGAATAGAATGATCAAGAGGATGACCGACCTGGGTGCACAATGCGCAATTTTAGGATGCACAGAATTACCATTAGCGATAAATCAATCAGACTCTGATGTTAAACTTTTGAATACAATAAAAATTTTAGCTGAAAAATCTGTAGACGAAGCATATAAATAATAAAACCGTATCCTTATTGGATACGGTTTTATAATTTAGCTTAGTGAAGATTGAATAGGTACGGGAGTATGATTTACATGACTCTGTGGGGGATAATGATCAACTTGATGAAAACTACCATCTTTTTCAAAAAGAATAATTGAAAAATTTAAATCTTTTAGATTCAATTTACCAAGAATTTTAATTAAATGCTCTTGTTCTGTTCCATAATACGAAGGTAATATGTTTATTATATTCTTATAACCTAGTTCGTATTTATAAACAGTCAAAGCGGCATCTAGTAGCACACACAACGGGGTTCCAATGCTATTGGTGATTGGGAATCCTGAAATGTAATACTTTCCATCTTTTTGATTTAAATGAGCTCTTTTCTTTTTTGGCTCCAAGTTTAACAGTTGAACTAGGATCTCTTTAGCTTTTTCCACCATTTTTGACTCAAGCACAAGAATGTCAGGATCAAAAAGCAACTCAACAACTTCTTCATTTTTTTCAAAATGAGAAACGTTTGCAATAGGATGGAAATCATCAATAAAAAGCATTGTTTTGTCAGAATGCTGCCTAATTTGATTTAAGATATCAACCCCAACAGCAGACCAAATTGTTGGCCCGTAAGCTGAATAGTAGTGTCCAGCTTCAATGATACGTTTTTGTGTTTTCATATTTCAAATGATTTGTTTTTTTTGAATTAAACCATATTTAAGATAAAAAGGAAATAGTAAAAATAAATATTTACATTTTGTCAAATTTATGTATAATTATAAGTATTATTATTTATCTCAGGTCGGTTAAGAGCCCGCTTGTCATAAAGAGATGAACAAAAATGTATCCGCTTCTAAAAAGCTTTGGAAGCTCGGAATGAAAGAGTTTAATACTCAATATTTTGATTACAGTAAAGATGGTGATTTGATTATCAAAGAAGGTCACAATATTTACAATGTGCGCTACCTTGCAGAAAAATTCGGAACATCACTAGAGATATTGATGCCTTTTGTTGTTGAGGAGAGACTAGAAGATTTCCTAGATCTAGCAGAACATATGGCAAAAAAAGTTGGATACAAGGGTAAATTCTTTTACCATTACCCAATGAAGGTAAACCAGAACAAGGAGGTAGTTATGTCTATGGTCGGAGAAGGTGCACACCTAGAGACTTCTTCATACAACGATCTTTATCTTATAAAGAAGATGCTCGAGCAGGAGACTTTCAATCCTAATATCCGCATTCTTTGTTCAGGACCTAAAACAGACAAATACATCAATCTGATTGATGATCTTCAGCATAAAGGAGTTAAAATCTTTCCGTTAATCGAAGGTCCAAATGAGCTAAAATTCCTTCAGCACTCAAAATACGATGTAGGTATCCGTCTAGATATGCCAGTAAAGGCAGATTCATACTGGAACAAGCCAATAGACCGTTTTGGTTTTTCGGCAAAAGAGATATTGGAAATGGGGTCATTCAAAAATCTAAAGATTGTTCACTATCATATAGGATCACAGATAGAGAAACTATCAGATGTATTAGGTCCTATCAAATATGCCCTGGATGTTTATTTTAAATTAAAGGAAAAGAACCCATCCCTAGATACTCTAGACATTGGTGGGGGAATGCCTATCCCATACACTCGGACAAAGAGTTATCCTGTAGATAAGTTGATGGAAAAAGTATTTGAATTAATAAAGAAAGAATCTGAAAAGAATGAGATGCCTCAGCCAAACTTAGTATGTGAATGGGGTCGTTATATCGTAGCTCCAGCACAAATTACAGTATTCAAGATCATAGATACAAAAGCAATAAATAACAAAAAAGCCTCAGCTAAAAAATGGTATGTGATCGATGGTAGCTTTATGAACGACCTCCTCGATACTTGGGCAATAGGTCAAAAATGGTCCATCGCACCTGTGTCAGCAAAGCGCGATGACAAGTTAAATGATGTATGGCTAGCAGGATCATCTTGTGATTCTGACGACATATACACAGGGGTAAACGGCACAGTATCACTACCAGATTACGATTCTAGTGAAGGTGGTGATCCTATGTACATAGCGGTATTTGATACAGGAGCATACCAGGATCCTTTAGCAGCACATCACTGCATGCTGTCATCTCCAGCTAAGATAATAATTGAGAACGGGCACGTAGTAATTGCACGCAAGAGAGAGACTCCCGAAGATGTAGGTAAAGATTTTGGTTGGTAGAGAGAAATCCCCAGAAATGGGGATTTTTTGTTGTGTAATTTTGTCACTATTATATAATATATATATTAGTAGTTAGTTTAATTATTGGCATTACAAAATAATGTTAATCAAAATTTAAATATGCAAAACAAATTTATTAAAAAGTACGCGCCTATTGCAATCCTCGGAGTGATTTTCTATTCAGGCGTAGCATTCGCTGAAACAGATTCAACAATGACACCAACAGGAGATGTAGGTTTACAAAAAGGGGGTATGGAGATGGAGCATCAGGAAGGTGAGATGGAGGATGATGATGATAATGAAAATATGAAGCCAGGCGAGAAAAGAGAAGAAAGAAAATTAAAATTAGACCAGAAAATGGAAGACCGTAAGGTAAAGATTGAGGATCGTAAAATCAAAATAGAAGAAAAGAAAGTTGATTTTGAAAAAAGAATCGAAGATAAAAAGATTAAATTTGAAGAAAAAAAGGAGGGAAAGAAGGTAGAGCTAGAAGCAAAGAGGGAAGAGATGTTGAAAAATGTCCTAGAAAAGAGAAAGGAGTTTGAGATAAAAAAGGAGGCATTAAAAACAGAAATGAAGTCAAAAGCTGAAGCAGCAAAAGAAGCCTTAAAAAAGACCCTTGGAATAATGAAAGATGAGAAGAAAAAGGCATCAGTTGAAAATATCGCAAATATCATAGATAATGCAAACAAAAATACTGGCACACGATTTACAAATACTGTCAATAGTGTAGAAAATGTATTAGTTTCCATAAAATCAAGATCAGAAAAAGTTGGAGCAACTGGAGCAGACACAACTACAGTCCTATCTGACATTACAACAGCAGAGACATTGATTAATGAGGCTCGTACAGCAATATCTACTCAATCAGCAAAAGTTTACACTATAGATATCACAGACCAAGCGAAAGTTAAGGAAACTATGAAGTCTACTCGTGATCTATTCAACGCAGATATCAAAGCTGTTCAAGAAAAAGTAAAGGCAGCACGTGATGGAGTCAAGAAAGCAGCTGATAGTTTGAAAAAGGTAACCCCAAAGCAAGCTCCAGTAGCAGCACCAACAACAGAAGCTAATGCTGAGACTACAGTAAATACAACAAATTAATCCAATTATTAAAGATAATATAAATAAATATGAACAAAAATAAATTAATTATTGGCGCAATTGTATTGATCATCTTGGTTGCTTTGGGGGCATATTATGCATCTACTAGCCAGCAAAGAGAGCTGCAAAAAGAA
>JBEBAY010000013.1:0-5427 GCA_041158645.1 Candidatus Parcubacteria bacterium
GACGACAATATATACTCGCGCTTGCGACAATGTGGGTAATTCTTCTACTACTTCATTTGCATATACAATTGATACCACCCCTCCTGATGCATCCGTTGCTTCACCTGTAGCTGGCACATACAACAGTACTCAATCTGTCACACTTTCTGCTGCTGGTTCTGATTCTATTCGATATTCTACATCTAGCACTCCTGCAAGTTGTGTTGCTGGTACATTGTATAGCGGAGCGATAACAGTAGCTTCTACAACTACTATTTATACTCGCGCCTGTGACACAGCGGGGAATTCTACAACAGCAAGTTTTGCTTATGTTATAGATACAGATGCTCCTAGTGCTCCGACATCTACTGTCGCAGCTGGGTCCTACAATTCAAATCAGTCTGTAGAGCTGGCGTCTGTCGGTAGTGATTATATAAAGTATTCTACATCAGGATCAGTTGCCAATTGTTCATCTGGTACTTTGTATAGTGGAGCAATAGAAATCACGTCAAATACTACAGTATATGCTCGTGCTTGTGATAACGCTGGTAATTCTGCTACTGCATCATTTGCTTATGTTGTAGACACAGAAGCTCCATCTAATCCAGTTGCTAGTCCTGCTGCGGGTACTTATGAAGGGACTCAGTCTGTATCGTTGTCTGCATCTGGTTCGACTTCTATCCGCTACTCTACATCTAGTACCCCGTCTGATTGTTCGTCGGGTAATCTCTATTATAGTGCTATTTCTGTAGCAACAGATACCACTATATATGCTCTTGCTTGTGATGATGTGAATAATACATCAGATGCATCGTTTGCATACGACATAACAGTAGGTAGTACTCCGCCCCCAGTCTTAATTTCAAAAAAATATGGCAGTTCTACTAGCTCAATTTCTTTTTCAAAAGTTTTTTCTCCTATCTCAAGATTTTCTAATCCTGCTATGGGGGCTTCAAATAATAGCTCAACAGGTAACACTACAGCAAAAGATGATAAAAATAATTCTAATAATAAAGTTTCAAATCTAAAATCTGATACTGTTTCAAAAATAGAAAAATTACCTCAGAATATAAAAATAAATTCTTCAAATACAAGCATAAAGGCTCTACAAGAATTTTTGACAGCATCAGGATCTGGTCCAAAGGCAAAATCTTTAGAAAAACATGGTCTTACAAATAATTTTGGTCCTCTGACAAAATCTGCTCTTGCTGAGTGGCAAAAGGCAAATGGTCTAAAAGCTGATGGAATACTCGGCCCAAAAACAAAAGCCAAGATATTGGAAGTATTAAAAAAATAAAAAATCTGATATAGTATCTCCATGTCACTATCCATCGGAATCGTAGGCCTACCAAATGTAGGAAAATCAACATTATTTAATGCTCTGACTAAAAAGAGTGTCCCAGCAGAGAATTATCCATTCTGTACTATCGACCCATCTGTGGGTGTAGTTCCTGTGCCTGATGAGCGATTGTATAAGCTCGCAGATTTTTCAAAGACCAATCGTACTATCCCAGCAGTTGTTGAATTCGTAGATATTGCAGGTCTAGTAGAGGGTGCTAGCAAGGGCGAAGGCTTGGGTAATAAATTCCTATCAAATATCCGTGAGACTGATGCGATTCTGCATATGGTGCGACTATTCCCACTATCAGGTGGAGACAAGGAAATTGCCCATGTATATGGCAATGTGGATCCACTGCGCGATATAACTGTGATAAATCTAGAGTTGATACTAGCGGATTTCGAGACTGTGACAAAGAGACTCAGCAATATTCAAAAAGACGTAAAGAAAGGCGACAAAGAGGCTATTTTGGAGAATGACGTACTACAGAGAATAGAGAAAGTACTCGAGGCAGGCAAGTTGGCAAACAGCCTGGAATATACAGATGAAGAGTTCAAAAAAATAAAAAGCCTAAATCTGCTAACAAGCAAACCGATGATTTATGGCTTGAATAAAAAAGCTGGAGTCAAAAATCTAGACGAAGAAAAACCTGAATATTTTAAAGAAATGACAGACGAGATCGTATCTGGTGGTTCTCAGTGGATACTGATCGATGCAAAAATTGAAGATGAATTAAAGGATTTTGAAGGTGAAGAAAAGGAGACATTTCGTCGAGAGCTCGGTGGCGAACATGATGGTATCAATGACTTGATTGCTGGTTGCTACAAGCTATTAGGCCTGGATACATATTTTACGACTGGAGTAGAGGAGACTCGTGCATGGACTATCAAGACTGGCTCCACAGCTCCTGTGGCAGGGATGGCAATACATACAGACTTCAAAGATAAATTCATACGCGCAGAGGTAGTATTTTGGAGTGATTTATTGGCTGCTGGATCAATGGGCGAAGCTCGTGCAAAAGGCAAGGTGAGAACTGAAGGCAAGGAATACATAGTAAAAGACGGCGATGTGATGGAATTTAAAGTATAGTATTGCATTAATTTTTATTTTTGATATATTAAAAAGATGAGACAAGGTTTCAAGAACACAAACGTCATTTATATTAACCTGCTGAAATATCAGTTAGAGGGTTAATTTTTGTGTTTTTTAAATCATACTAAAAAGAACAAAAAAATGAGCTCTCTAACGTAAGTTGAAAGCTCATTTTTTTTGTTCTTTTTTATTTTGTACCTTTAAAATTTTATAACCAATGGAAAACACCAATCCAAACCAAAACGATGGAGAGACATCTCCACAAGTAGAACCTACTTCATCATCATTCTCTGGTTTTACAGAGGACTATTCTAGGGAGGATCATTTGAAGGCTGAAAAAGCCGGTATTGATACTGACCTAGAGTTTTCTAAGAGATGTGGCAAACCTCGAAAAGTTGGAGAACCTATTGTAGATGATTCTCATTTTTCCGGAGTAGAGCAGAAACCTTTTGATTCTGTAGTAAAGCCAAATCCAGAATCTAAAAATGATAATCTGGATTTACCTAAAGGTTCAGACTATCGCAAAGAAAACAATTCTTCACTTCTTTAATTCTAAAAAAATGTCACAAGAAAAACCAAAGAAAGACGAGACCAAGACAATTCATGGTCCGTATCATTCAGACCTAACAATCAACGAAGTTAAAAAACGTAAAACTAAATCCAAGGATTCAAATAATCCCAAGGATAAAGATTTATCTTCCACCGATGATGGATGTGGTAATGGCTATTAGCTAGTGTCGTCCATTTAGAAAAATCGACCCAGTGTATTTTATATACATTGGGTCTTTTTATGTTATATTTGGATTATGAAATCAGATTGGAAAAAAGTTGAAGATACTTTTATCAAAGGGGGAATCGCTGTGATTCCTACTGATACTATTTATGGCATCGTCGCGCGGGCTTTTGATAAAAAGGCTGTAGAGAAGGTATATAGCGTACGTGGCCGTGATGAGAAAAAGCCTTGCATCATATTGATATCTGATTTTGAAGATTTAACTAAACTAGGAATAAAGGTAAATGTTTTATGTGATGACACAAAAGCTTTACCTTTTTTAAAGAATAACTGGCCTGGTCAGGTCAGTATGATATTGCCTTGTAGTTTAAAGAAGTTTGAATATTTACATCGCGGTACCAATACATTAGCTGTGCGGATGGTGGGTAACAGGAATAAAAATCTTTTAAATCTAATCAAAAAAGTTGGACCTATAATCGCACCATCTGCTAATCCGCAAGGGTTGCCACCTGCTCGCAACAGACGAGAGGCGCGAAAGTATTTTGATAAAAATGTAGATGCTTATGTCTGTTATGGCATTAAAGAGGGTAAACCTTCGACTCTCGTTGATCTATCAAAAGGTAAAATAGAAATAATAAGACAAGGAAAGACAAAAATAAAACACCCCTAGGGTGTTTTATTTTTTCTTTTTATTAACTAATTCTCCATGTTGTTTTTTTAGATCAGCAATTTCATTGATCAGTAGCCCTAGAGTATTTTCAATCTTGGACAGCATCTCTTCATCATTTGCTTCTTCCTCTGTTTGCTCTTCCATATCTTCAGAAATCTCATCCATGTCCTTCCCAATCTCGTCGACATCTTCTTGAATCTCATCCACATCTTTTTGAATCTCATCCACATCTTTTCCAATCTCGTCGACGTCTTCTTGGATTTCTTCCACATCCTCTTGAATCTCTTCGACGTCTTTCTCGATCCCTTCCACATCTTCTTGTATTTCTTCCACATCTTCTTGAATCTCTTCGATGTCTTTTGACACAGCATGCAATTTTCGTGTCTGTCTATTCACACTCATTTGGATAAAAATTGAAAGATAAATTGCTTCTAGGGATACGATAGTTGTGACTACTAGCAATATCTTATTCAAGTCAAAACCCATAAAGTAGAGCATAAAAGAACCCATAAATAGTGCGGTATGGACTAATAGGGAATTTGTAGACCCAATAGATCGTGTCGCTCTTATAGCAAAACGTTCAATTACATCAGCTTGTCGCTTTTTTAGTTCTCTTAACATTGGTGTTTATTATGACGAGCGAGGAGCATGTGATCATGTACTCATGTTCACAATGTCCGAGTCGAAGTCTTATTAAAGGATTAAATACATTCTTTATTATAAACCATTTTTTTGCTATAATCCAGTTTATATATGGAAAATATAAACAATACACAGGTAAATAGCGAAAAGAAGACGCATTCTTTTATTAAATTAGCAGTTATCGTCGCGATAGTTATTGTTTCTAATTTATTTTTTAATTACGCAGTTTCTTTGATATTCAATGAACCCGTGAATGATGCGTATACTACTTCACCTCAGGTAGTCGAACCAATCCTCACAAAAGAAAAATGTATTACTGTGGGCGGTCAGTGGACAGAGAGTATATCTCCCGTAGAAAAGGGCAAGACTGAGATCACAGGATCATGCTTCGAAGGGTACACAAAGCAAAAAGTCTATGACGCAGCGATGAAAATCTATAATCGCAATGTATTCATCACTCTCGTTATTGTAGGCGTACTAATGCTCGTACTTTCCTCATTTGTAGGAGTGTCACTATTATCTATCGCTTTTGCTTGGAGTGGAATACTGTCGTTACTAATCGCATCTATGCGCTACTGGTCAGATGCGGACACTTGGGCAAAACTTATTATCCTAGGATTGGCATTGTGTATATTAATTTGGATTACAATAAAAAGATTTAATAAATAGAAATATGAAAGAATACGATCATAATAAAATTGAAAAGAAATGGCAGAAAGATTGGAGTGAGAATAATGTATACAAAACTCTCGATTCAAAAAAAGCTAAAACAAAAAAACTAAAACCTTTTTATGTTTTGGACATGTTTCCATATCCATCAGGTGCAGGGCTACACGTGGGTCATCCACGTGGGTATATAGGTAGTGATGTGTATTCTCGCGTAAAGCGTATGCAGGGTTTTAATGTATTGCATCCTATGGGCTATGACGCTTTTGGTCTACCTGCCGAGCAGTATGCTATCGAGCACAAGAT
>JBEBAY010000014.1:0-9961 GCA_041158645.1 Candidatus Parcubacteria bacterium
AGCAACCATAAAATAAGCCTTATTTTTAAGAGTTAAATAGCACCAAAATGATGACAAAACCGAGAATTATTCTATACCACCCGAACACTTCAAATGAGTTTTTTCTTATGTAATCCAAAAAGATTTTAATAACAAAGTAAGCCACGATGAATGATACAATAAAACCAATACCAATACTTCCCCACTGTGATGAAGTCATAGATAATCCAGAATTGTATATATCATACAAAGTTGCGGCGAGCATCGTAGGTACGGCTAGCATAAAAGAAAATTCAGTTATTAATTTTCTTGGGATCTTGATCAATCTACCAAAGATGATCACAGCGCCAGATCGAGATACTCCAGGTATGACAGCTAAGGCCTGCGCAGTACCAAGGGACAACAATTCAATAGTGGATAGATCTTCTATATCACGATCTTCTTCTACCGCATGATTATAATTTCTCTCAAAGAGAATGATAATAGCACCCCCTAGAATCAGAGCCATGGCGATCACGAATGTATTACCCAATAAATAAACTTTTATTATTTTATATAATATAAATCCCAAAATACCAGTCGGAACAAAAGCGATAAATAAAGATTTAATAACTTTCCAAGAAAATATCTTTTTGAAATACAGCACGACCACAGCCATTATCGCTCCTAGTTGGATTATAATCTCAAAACTTTTTACAAAATCAGTAGCTGGTATAGCCAGCAGTGATCTGACTATATCTATATGAGCAGTTGAAGATACAGGCAAAAATTCCGTAAGACCTTCTACTATACCCAGTGTAATCGAATGAAATATTTCCATATACTTTATTTAAAAATCTTATAAATATACTTAAAAAACAAGTAAGCCACAAAAGATCCCAGTATAAATCCCCAAAATATATCAATTGGGAAATGAATACCTGATACCACACGAGATATAGATATGATGATAGCTACGAAGAAAAGATATTTACCTACCCGAGGATGCAATGAATATATAGACATAGCCAATGCTGAAAAGAACATAGCATGACCAGATGGAAAAGACCCTAGATCTGAATACATAAATAATGGATCGACTCCATGCAGACCCAAGTCAAAAGGCCTAGGATTGGCAAATAATACTTTTAGAAAATTAACAACAGCCAGACTCAAAAGGCCAGAAGAAAATACAAGAGATATCTCTTTTACTTTTTGATGAAATTTATTTTTACTCTTTATTCCAGTATCAACATGGAAAATTAAAAAATAAAAAACAAAAAATAAAACAAAGTATTGCAAGTATCTGGCACAAAATACAAAAATAATATCCATTATTTCGGATTGATTTGCCAAGCTATGAAGTAAATAAAATATTTCCTGATTCAACATTTTAATTTTGAGCTACTTTTAATATATTTCGCAATAGCATAGATATAGTCACAGGACCTACGCCTCCCGGAGTAGAGGTCACAAAGGAAGCCACCCCCATAACAGATTCACGATCAATGTCCCCTACGATAGATCCGTATTCTTCTGAAGTACCCGCATCTATGAGTACGACGCCCTCTTTTATCATATCGCCTTTTATGAAATTACCCTTGCCGATAGCTGATATTATAACATCTGCTTCTTTTATTAAATCAGAGACATTTTCTGTTTTACTATCAACACAAGAGACAGACAACCCTCTACTTTTCAATAGATGCGCAACAGGCCGACCAACTAGCCTACCCTGACCTAATACAACTATTTTTTTAGTACCAAGATCAAGATTTAGTAAATCTAATATATGCACACAAGCCAGTGCAGTAGGATAAACAAGATCTGTATTATTTTTATAAAAATTCTCAGTAGATACGGCACTAAGACAATCCACATCCAATCTAGGGTCAATGGTGTCTAGTATATCTTTGATATTTAAATGCCCGGGTAGTGGAAGCTGAACTATCACACCAGACATATTTGGTATTTTATTTATTTTTATTATCTCTTCAATCAACTCTCCACTGGTGATAGTCTCTGGGAAATGAGCATCGTAAAAATCAATACCAACAGATGTAGATGTTTTCTTTTTCATATTCACATACTGAACTGAAGCCGGATCCTCCCCTACTAATACATCACAAAATATCGGCTTGAAAGACAAAGAAGCTATTTCTTTTTTTACATCTTCTAGTATTTCATCTCGTATTTTTCTACCGTCTATTATTTGTGTTTGCATTTTATATGTTTTAATTATATTCCTAAAAATTCATTTCTCATATCATCTCTATGAGCCACACGGCCATATTTGCGCATCCCCATCAGTATGCCAAGCCCTATGAATTCTGAAAGTAGATGCGACCCCCCATAACTGACAAATGGCAGTGTGATACCTGTGACAGGAGCGAGGCCTATATTCATCCCTATATTGATTATAAAATGACTCATAAAGTATATAGCAAGCCCCAGACCATACAATATCTCAAAATTACTAGCGCCAAGCATCGCATTGTGCAGTATCCTCCAAATAATCAGGCCGAGTAGTATAAACAACAATATGACTCCGACAAAGCCCCACTCTTCTGCAAAAGCTGCAAAGATAAAGTCGGTCTCGTATTCAGGCAAAAAGTTTAATCTTGATTGTGTGCCAAATCCCACACCCTTACCCAGTAGCTGTCCAGATCCTACTGCGATAGTGGATTGATATACATTGTACCCAGATCCATGAATATCCGACAATGGATTAGCGAAATTTATAATTCTATGTTTTTGGTATGGAGCAAAAGCAAACATCCACAGCATACCAAATGTGACTAATCCCAATCCCAACACTAATCCTAGGTGCTTTAGTGATATACCAGATACTATAGCCATACCAAACCAGATAAAGAATATAATCATCGCTGACCCAAAATCAGGCTGGAGAAATACAAGCATAAACGGGATAAATGCATACAAGCCGGAGATGAATAAGTGCTTTATATTCCTAATCTCTACGTGCCTACGTGAAAAATATTTTGCGAGCATCAATATAACTACGATCTTCATCATATCTGATGGTTGGAAAGAAAACCCTCCAAAAGAAAACCAGGATTTTGCACCATTTGATACGTGCCCTGCCACAAAGAGCGCAGCTAGCATAATAGAAAAGAAAACGAATATGGCAACCAGTACATCTGTGCGTTTTAAAAATCTAAAATCAAAAAAAGACAAAGTAAAAAATGCCACAAAAGAAATACCTATCCACATTAGCTGATGGTTAAATAGCTGTGTAGCTCCCGTAAAAGATTTCATCACTACCAGTCCTGCACCGAGCACTGGCAATAAAAATATAAAAAGTAGCCAATCTACTTGAAGTAAACTTTTTTTCATATTAAAAAGGAGTAGTGAATGGATTAACAGACAAGATCAAATCCTTAACAGCAGGTATCCCAGGAAAAGCTTGTGGCCAAGTAAAAGATACATTGACCCGACCATTACTAGAGATACCTGGTTTGCGAGTCTTGCTCACTGCTATGGCTTTTTGGTTTTCATCGTAGATTATAGCTATCACATCAAATTCTGGTAGATCGTAAATAGAATCATTTACAACTACCCCTGAAATAAGAGGAGAATTTACATCTTCATTCAAGGAAACTTTTTCAATCTTTATAGGCTGAGTCAGTATAGTAGGCTTCTTTTTATACCAATCAAATGGGCCCTTGAATTCAAAAGTTACACTCTTTGGTATATTACCTCTTGAGTCAATACGTGCTTCAAATACAGCAAAACGCTGATTGGGTGGTATAAATGTAGACCCCTCTCTCTTTTCAATCAGTAGTCCCTTGTCGTCGTATACACGGAATTCATACGGTGCCACAGGTACTGCACTCTCTTTATTTTGATTCTCTACATAAGCTAAGATATTGTAAATATTTCCAGATACTGGAAATGCACGGACCCACAATACTACAGGTTCTGATATCTGAGACAGACACATCTTTTGGCAAGAACCACCACAATCCACCCCGAGCTCTCCCCCATTTTG
This sequence comes from Candidatus Parcubacteria bacterium, assembly GCA_041158645.1. Taxonomy (GTDB): domain Bacteria; phylum Patescibacteriota; class Minisyncoccia; order Phycocordibacterales; family UBA9973; genus UBA8515. The sequence goes on from JBEBAY010000014.1 coordinate 3,971, forward strand.
CTTTCCATCACCACAGGTGGCAGGCGCAAAAATAACACTATAAAACATAGCAAAAAGAATAATTCCAATGAATAGGAACAATCCGCTTAGGTATGTGATTTGTCTTCTTCCTGCCCATGACATATATAAATGAGTATAGCAAAATTCTACTTAAATGTAGAGTATAGATTTTTATGCAGGGATGAGTATAAATAAAAGTACCCCTAGTGAGACACCACAAAATACTATACTAACAATGTATTTAAATTTTTGCTTGTCAGATAATTTATTATAGCTATCCTGCTCTAACTCTGTCTTGACCCTAAAATTTGTCTTCTTGAGAACTACATTAAATATAAGATATAGTAATCCCACGATAGTCAAAAGTGACCCGAAAATGATAACAGTGATAATGACAATAATCGAATTCATAGATATATAATAGCATGCAAAAAAAATAGAGCCACTCTCACAGAGCAGCTCTAGCAATCGCAAACGAGTCTAAATTGGGTATTAACCCTCTTAGTAAACCAATAAGTTGGAAATAAGTTACCTTACCCACCCCCCGAGGAAAGTCTTTGTATTCAGTCGAAAGAAGACCTGAAATAGAATCTTCTGGATTAAAATTCTTTTCTAAAAAAGTTCTAATCCTCTTTATTTCCCATGATATAGAAATCAGGATTCTTACTTTGAACTTTTCAATATCACAATCGATCAGTGATGCTGAAAAAATACTATTTCTATCAGAATCACTTACTCTATACTCAACTGAATAATTGTATGCCATACCATACGTTGATTTTAAATGAAATTCAATGATCTTTTTTAGATCTGATTCAGAGAAATATATAACTTTTTTTATTTCCATAACAATTTATTTTGTATTATTATAACACAATAAAATAAAAAAATCAATACAAAAATCCGCTCAAACATAGAGCGGATTTTAATTAATTAGATCATAGTGTCTATTTTTTTATTAGAAAAACTCTAAATTTTTTTTGGCCACACCCATTACAAATAAAGGTGTTTCTTCTTAAAATCTCTTCCTCTTTAATAGGAAAACTGAGGTCTGCCACTAATTGCCATGCAAGTTGTCTAACGTCTTGTCCACAGCAACGACTCTGGTAGACTGTTGGAACATAAATATAATCTATAATTACAATAGGTTCCTTTTTGGAGAAAAAATTACTTATTTTCATATACTGAGAATTATTTTTTATATTTAACCATACAAATAAAATAATAGCAATGTATATTGTTCCCGCCAGACGGATAGTATGGCAAAAATAAAAAACACTGTATTTTATTACAGTGTTTTTTATTTTAGTTGAATTCTTTGTTCTGGCGACAACCTACTTTTCCCACGAATGAGTATCATCGGCGCAGTTGGGCTTAACTTCCGAGTTCGGAATGTGATCGGGTGTGACTCCATTGCCAAATCACCAGAACAAAATTTTCAACTAACTCATTGTATCAACAATCTTTGTCGAAAACAATAAACGATTTGTCATGATATTTAAAAACTGAATGCTATTTTAGAGTGTCTCCCCGTAGGGAGATAAACAAGATTATTTGTGATTTTCAAAGTTCCTAATAGGAATCGAACGATTAGTACGCCTTGGCTGAACACATTACTGTGCTTACACCTAGCGCCTATCAACCTGATCATCTCTCAGGTTTCTCAAACGATTCCTAATCTTGAAGCTGGCTTCGTTCTTAGATGCTTTCAGAACTTATCCATTCCCGACATAGCTACCCGGCGGTCCACTTGGCAGTAGAGCCGGCACACCAGAGGTCAGTTCACTCCGGTCCTCTCGTACTAGGAGCAAATCTTCTCAAGAATCAACGAGTGCAGTAGATAGGAGACCAACCTGTCTCACGACGGTTTGAACCCAGCTCGCGTACCTTTTTAATTAGCGAACAGCTAAACCCTTCCCAGCTTCTCCACCAGGAGGATAAGGTGAGCCGACATCGAGGTGCCGAACTCCGCCGTCGATATGAACTCTTAGGCGGAACTAGCCTGTTATCCCTAGAGTAGCTTCTATCCGTTAATCTTCAACCGCATCTAATGCGAATTGTCGGTTCACTTGGTTCTACTTTCGTATCTGCTCGACATGTCCGTCTTGCAGTTAAGCTAGCTTGTGCCCATACACTATCGGCACGGTTTCCATTCGCGCCTAGCTAACCTTAATAAACTCCTCCGTTACTCTTTAGGAGGATACCGCCCCAGTAAAACTACCCACCAGATACTGTCTCTGTCCGTTTTTGCCGTACAGATTAGAATATATCATCACAAAAATTGGTATTTCACTGACGAGTATTACACAACCGAAATCGTGCACATAACCTCTCCCAACTATGCTACGTAATGTAACAATATATTCAATATCAAGCTGCAGTAAAGCTTCTAGGGTCTTTTCGTCTAACTGCACTTAACCGGCATCTTCACCGGAATTGTATTTTCACCGAGCAGGTCTTCGAGACAGTTCTCCAGTCATTACGCCATTCGTGCGCGTCGGAACTTACCCGACAAGGTACTTCGCTACCTTAGGACCGTTATAGTTACGGCCGACATTCACGAGGGCTTATATCAGCCAGCATGTACATTGCTGCACACACCACCGATATTTGACCTTCTCGCATTGGTCAGGCGTCACCCCCTATACATCCACTTACGTGTTCGCAGGGAGCTGTGTTTTTGATAAACAGTTGCCAGAGAATCTTTCGCTGCGGCCGATCTTAATAAATTAAGAACGGCAAGCCTTATTCCAAAGTTACGGCTGCTATTTTGCCGAGTTCCTTGAAGACCTCTCACTCGTTCGCCTTGGTCTACTCGACCTGATCACCTGTGTCGGTTTGCGGTACGGTTTCTATTATATTAACCTTAGATGCTTTTCTTGGAAGCGTGCTTTATAAAATCTACTCCGGCGAACCGGAACATTTATGGAACACTCGGGTGTTACTTTTACGTCATCTTCCGGATTTTCCTAGAAGACACCCCTATGCTACAAACTCAAATCCAATAATGAGCTTTATATACTACGCTCCGTCCCATCTTCGAATATAACAGAAGTGCTGGAATATTAACCAGCTGTCCATCGGGTGCGGCATTTGCCATCCCCTTAGGACCGACTAACCCTGGGTTGATCACCATTGCCCAGGAAACCTTGATCTTTCGGCGGGAAGGGATCTCACCTTCCTTGCGGTTACTTGTGCCAACATTCTTACTTCCAAACGCTCCACTATGGGTCACCCCTTTAGCTTCGACGCGAGATTGGAATACTCTCCTACCACTGATTTTACTCGAAAGTAAAAACAGTCCTCAGTTTCGGTAATACGTTTAACCCCGATTATTTTCGGTGCGAAATCTCTTGATGAGTGAGCTGTTACGCTTTCTTTAAATGATGGCTGCTTCTAAGCCAACATCCTCATTGTCGGAGAAATTTTACCTCCTTGTTTTGTACTTAACGTATATTTAGGGACCTTAAATAGAGGTCTGGGCTGTTTCCCTTTTGGCTGATGGAGCTTCGCCCCCATAGCCTAACTGCCGCATTATGACTCTTGGTATTCGGAGTTTGATAGGTGTCGCGAGATTGCTCCCTGTCGAAACCTTCCAGTGCTCTACCCCCAAGAGGAACACACGACGCTAGCCCTAAAGCTATTTCGGAGAGAACCAGCTATTACCAGGTTCGATTAGCTTTTCACTCCTTACCACAAGTCATCCGAGACTATTGCACGGGTCACCGGTTCGGACCTCCATCTATCTTTCGACAAACTTCATCCTGCTCATGGCAAGCTCACCTGGCTTCGGGTCTTATCTATGCTACATAAATTTCGCGCTATTAACACTCGGTTTCCCTAAGGCTCCACTGTTCTAACAGCTTAGCCTGCAACATAGATAAACTCGTTGGCTCATTCTTCAATAGGCACGCCGTGACGGAATACATAAATGCATCCGCTCCGACTCCTTGTAAGTATATGGTTTCAGGTCTATTTCACTCCCCTCATCGGGGTTCTTTTCACCTTTCCCTCACGGTACTAGTTCACTATCGATCTAAAAAAGTATTTAGCCTTGCCGGTTAGTTCCGGCGGATTCGCTCAAGCTATTCGTGTCCTGAGCTACTCAAGAATGATAATCAAAGAGTTGTAAAATTTTCGAACAAGGGGCTATCACCCTCTACGGCGTTCCTTTCCAGAAACTTATTCTAACTTTACAATTTGTAACTCTTCTAGATAAATCTACATTATCACCTTACAACCCCGAAAGTATTGCTACCTTCGGTTTGGGCTTCTCTCTTTTCGCTCGCCGCTACTAAGAGAATAACTATTGTTTTCTACTCCTCAAGGTACTGAAATGTTTTACTTCCCTTGGTATGCGTCTTGATATCAAGTATCAAGATAATTGAGGTTTACTCAATTGGGTTTCCCCATTCAGACATCTCCGGATCACAGGTCACTAGGCACCTCCCCGAAGCTTATCGCAGCCATGTCACGTCTTTCATCGCCTTTTTTAGTCTAGGCATCCACCATATACTCTTAATTTCCTATTAGGAAATTTAAAAACCACTTTATTCTTCCCTCTCTCGATAAGAGGAAAGCGATACACAATTTTGATTTTAGTGGGAACCGCTTCCCATCAAAAGGTGTATCCTTTTAATTATCTTGCACTCTATTTCCACCCCGTATAAAAGACCCTAAAAAATTTAGGATAACAGTGGGATGGAATAGCATTCAGTTTTCAAATATCATGATGTCTCTAAACAAAAAACCGCCTTCGTGACGGTTCTAGTAAAACTAAAAAATTTTACTTGATCCGTAGTTTTGACTGGTTGTTCTTTATTAACATCGTAGGAGCATTCTATACTAACGAAAAAAGAAAGTCAAGCATTTATCTCCCCTATTTTTAAAAACCAATAATACCCTTATAAATAAAGACAAAACCCCCGATAATCGGGGGTTTTGTAAAACGAAACGAAGCTTTATTTTTACATCTTTGAAGACATATCACGAGATACTTGGTCGATAGCACGAGATGCTGCCTCTTTGCCACCTAAACCAAATGCCAAACCAAATGCTATAGCAAGAGCTGCTATAAGACCTGTGAATAGTATCTGCATGAATGCACTTGCGATTCCTAGCTCTGAAAATGCGATGATCAATGCAAAGATCCAGATTGCGTAGTGAGCTATACTACCTAGCATATTTGCTGATTTTACATTTGCTGCTTTTGCACTAGCTGATACAACCTTTTTCATAGCCTCAGCTATAACTGTAGCGATGATTAGGACTAGAGCTGCGATAGCTACCTTTGGAAGATAGAATATCACTGTCTCACGTAGGAAATCATTCACCTGTGTAAGACCCATGATCTCAAGAGATGCCATCATGAATGCTACGATGATGAACCACTTGAAGATTGATCCGATAAATCCACCTACATTTAGGCGTAGACCTGCTTTTTCAAAAACTTCATTTGCGCCTGCGCTTTCAAATAATTTGTCGATCTTTATAGCTACGAACAATTGTGAGATTGCCTTGCTTACGATAGAACCTACAACCCAACCGATTACAAATAAGATTATCGCACCTAGTAGACTTGGAACGAAAGACATAAAACCGAACCAAAGACTTTGTAGTGAACCTGAGAACACATCACTCCATGTTTGTAAAAAAATCATAATAGAATATATTTTATATAATTAATAAATAAATCGTACTGTATAAAGCTTCGACCTCTAAAGTACTATTTATATTATACCAAAAAAATAGCCTGCAAGGCTATTTTTTAGTTATATATGTGGATAACTGTCCGCTGTCTATTAGAGTCTCGTGTGGGAAATCTATGATGTCACAGACTAGTTTGTCATACATATTCAGACGATATTGGAATTCCTCACTATCAAATACTACATAATCCAGTTCTTTTCCAATTTCCGCCTCTAGGCCTTTTACGACTTGCTGGAGTACATTCTTCTTGAGTTTGTCGCCTACTAGCATCACATCCACCCT
>JBEBAY010000015.1:0-2856 GCA_041158645.1 Candidatus Parcubacteria bacterium
AGTAGATACAGATGGATAGGAATTTGATATTGAAAATATACTCTTTATAAATTCTAATTTCGTATCCATAACTCGAATCACCTCTATAGTATTCGCACCTACCAATTTGCCTATACGGGTATGAGCCGGAGTCGGAGCAAAAGCAAAGAAATCAAAAGGAGTGTTTGAAGTCTTTAATATTTCAGCAGAGAGTATGGAATCCTTTCCAGCACCATTTAATAGGAGTGATCTTTCAGGTAGTTCCATACTAGACGATTGTGGAGCCTTTTTATTTTCATCATAAGGGAATGCTATCAGATCATGAAAATCCATCTTCATAAAATAAAAGAATTCTCCTAATCCATTTAAGTAAAGAGAATCCCAGAATTGTGCCTGTTCGCGATTCAGTGTAAAGTTTTTAATCTTTATATTTTTTGTAGGGAATGCACACCAATAATTTATCCCCATCATCAGCGTCAGAGATTCTAAAGTGTGCCTCAATATCTCAGGTGGTATCTTGTCCCAGTGTTCAGGTTTGATATTCTTTAGGACAAGCTTGTCGTGATATGTCTGCTTGATTCCACTTTTGAATTGTACATGATAATCAAATGTGACAGTCCCACGAGATTTATTTATTTTGTAATCCCCAAATGTAAATGATGATGCTTTTAGCATTGTTTTATCATATCATTGCCTAGAATATGTGTCTATTTGTCAATATTATTTTTATTGTATTTTTGCTATAATTTTCCTATGAGTACACAAAAAAATCATGATAGATATCATATGATCACTGCAGTCGTAGCTATATTGACTCTGCTTTGTATCGGTACGTTTACTTTTCATTTTGTGGAGGGCTGGAATTTGGCTACTAGTTTTTACTTCTCTGTTGCTACACTGACTACCGTAGGATATGGAGATATACATCCGACTACTGATTTGTCTCGAATAATTGTATCTATATATATATTAGTTGGGGTGGGAGTAATGCTCACTTCTCTGACTGTAATAGCTACAGACCGTATCAATAAAACAGCCGTAAGATTCAGGGGTAAAAATGATTCCAAATAATTTAAATTAAAAATACCGCAAGTAATCTTGCGGTATTTTTAATTGACAAAAATCATATTTAATTATATTGTATTTAAAATAATTAATTTTTCATATTATGAAATACAGTGTGATTTTCCCTCTATGCGCTATGGTTTGCTACGCCATTGCTAATCTTGTAATTGAACAAAAATTAGCTAAAAGTACAAGTAGCCTGAATATTGTATTTATATACAGTTCAATCACGGCTCTCTTGTCATTTTCTTTAAGATTTATAAATAAGACAAATACCATAAACGATAATCTTCCCACAGGGGAAGTACTCGCGTATTGCGTGGTAGTTGGATTATTATTCTTTTCCGCTGATTATTTTTATGCATCAGCGTACACAAATGGTGCCAGTCTACTGACTGTGACCCCATTGATTGCTCTAGTACCAGTGTTTGCAACATTGGTTAAATTTACTTTAACTGGAGAATTGCCAAACATTTGGCATGTATTTGGTTTTGTTTTTGCTCTGGTTTCTGTTTTGTTTGTCACAAAAGGTAATGCGTCTAACTAATAAAAATGAGTAAAGCTTTCGCTTTACTCATTTTTTTATTTTGCTTCTTTGAATTCGGCGATGATCTCTATTTTTACTTCATCTGATAGAGCGAGTCCTCCAGTTTCTAATGGGGCATTCCATACTAGTCCAAAATCAGAACGATTAATAGATCCTGATACATCAAATCCCATAACACTGTTTCCGTATGGATCCTTTGTCATACCATTTAGTGTCGCTGACAATACAATCTCTTTATCCACTCCATGCATATTTAGTGTTCCAGTTACATTAAATTCAGAATCTGATTTCTTTTCAATTTTGTTTGATTTAAAAGATAGAGCAGGGAATTCTGCTGTATTGAAAAATTCTACAGATTTTAGATGGCCATCACGCATCTCATTATTTGTATTGATACTGTCTGTTACAGCAGAAAAAGATATCTCAGCTTTTGAAAAATCTGTTTCTGGCATAGCTATTGTGCCATCAAAATTTGTAAAGTGTCCACGCACAGTAGATATGACAAGATGCTTTATCTTGAATCCTATCTCTGAGTGGGCCTGGTCTATTGTCCATGTATTCATAATATTTTTATATTAATTTGTTAATAGTCTAACTGTACACTAAGTACTTTACTTTGTACAGTACTTTACAAATTAAAGTACAAATGTTAAGCTTTGTCTATGAAGAGTGATATACATACAGATTGCCCAGTAGCCCGTGTAGCCACACTATTGTCCGATTCTTGGACAATGCTCATTATTCGAGACTTGTTAAAAGATGATATGAGGTTCTCTGACCTAGAGAGATCTCTATCTGGTATCAGCAGTAGGACACTAACTAGCAAGATAAAGATACTAGAATCAGAGGGTGTTATTCAGAAAAAGGATCTCTATTATTCTATGACAAAAAAGGGAGCTAAATTAAAAAAAGTTCTAGATGCAATGTCTGCATACGGAAAGAGCATAACCCCTAAAAAAACGAGTAAGGTATAAACCTTACTCGTTTTTTTATTTTAAGGGAGCGATATTTTTTACATATCTACTATGTACCCATCCAGATACACCCTGATCAAAATTTACTTTGTGCCAGAGAACTTTATTTAGATACATATTTTCTACTACGGTACCAGTAGCTCCGTATCCTATGCGGGCGTATAGCTTTCCTGCAGCAGTCTTGCGAATGTTTAATATAGGAGCAGTGGTGGATATTCTATTTGTTAATACATAGCCAGAATTTATGTTTGTTTGGAAATTTGTATTTGTCTGAGTGTTTGTATTTTGATG
>JBEBAY010000016.1:0-2733 GCA_041158645.1 Candidatus Parcubacteria bacterium
AGATTTTTAGATAGGCCATTTTCATAGCGAATCTGTTTTACTAGATGTGGTACGACTAGATTACCACCATTGGCCAATACGGCAAACGATCGCACTGCTTCTATCGGAGTCACAGCTATACCCTGACCAAAAGAAGCAGTCGCATACTCGATATCACGAGGGCTCTCGAGGTTTTTAATCAGACCACTAGTCTCATTTGGCAGATCGATACCCGTCTTTTCTCCGATACCGTAGCTCTTCATATAGGCTCTAAAGCTATCATGCCCCATCTTTCTTTCGACAAATATCATACCCGTATTTAGCGACTCATCCAGCACTCTCTGCATTGTAGTATTCTTGCCACGAGCCTTTTTATCAAAGTTGAAAATTTGTCTCTTCTCTATTATCAAGCTACCAGTATCTGTGTATGTAGTCTCTGGTGTAATCACCCCTTTATCTATGGCAGCAGCCATTACTAGTGGCTTGATCACAGATCCGAATTCGTATACGTTTTCTATTAGTGGATTCCTGTATACAGCGGGACTCGCTACTTTACCAAATTCATTCAAATTGAAATCAGGAGCACCCATAATAGCGTAGATCTCACCATTATTAGGATTCATTATTATGCCACCAACCTGATCTCCATTCCAAGTCTCCAAAGTCTTTCTCATCTCGGATTCGAGAGTCTGCTCTACTCCAGGCTCGATAGTAGTCACTACATCACCTGTCTCTTCGCCTGTAAAAGTATCCTTTATATCAGAAAAAACTTCTGCAAAGAAATTCACATATGACTGATCTTTTGGCTTGGACAATGTCTTGTTGTAATATCTCTCTAGTCCATATTGACCAGTCAGATCGTCCCCCTTGTAAGCTATGAATCCCAGAGTCTGAGAAGCCAGTTCTCCACCAGGATAAAAGCGCCACTTTTCTTTAAACACTGAAACCTCAGGAATATTTAATTTTTCTATTTCGTCTACAGTCTCTTTTGCGAGTCTCGTAGCGACCTCTTCATAGGGGTCATTCTTTTTTGTAGCTTTTGCGATAAAGGTATCGTGATCCATAGTGATATAAGGATCCAATTTTTTATATAATTCTTCGGGATCCTTTATATCCTTTGGTTTGATTGCTATTTTAAAGCCAGACATCATAGCTCCCGCAGCGACTAGACTGCCGTCTTTTTTAGTAAAAAATATAGTACCACGATTAAATACATTGCCAGATGGAGTAGAATACTGTCTATCGGCTTTTTCAGAATATTCATTTTGATGAACAATTTGAACCAAAAAAAGCTTGCCGACAAGTATGCAGGCAAACAAAAAAATAAAACCAGAAACTATTTTTATGCGTGTTTTAAAAGACGCAGTATTCATTAGCGAACAGCGACACGAGATACAGCTGTACGTGTAGCAAATATTGGTGATGTGGCATCGACAAAGCCGAGTGATGAAGCAAAATTCTTATCGATAGAATTTGATATTGAAAGATATGAAAGCTCTAGATTACTGACACGACTACCCACTTCGCGCATATTTGACTCTAATGACTTGCGAGCTAGTACATTGAATGTGATTGAACCAATAAAATAGATATAGCAAATAGAGAGCATAACAATAGATGCGACTAGAGTCTTGAAAACTACGCGCTGCACATTCATATCGTGTGATAGTGTATTTGTAATTGTTTTTGCTTTATTCATTTGGATCTTTTATTGATTAATTATAATTTTTCGATGACTCTTAGTTTTGCACTTCGTGAACGGCTATTTTCTCTTATTTCTTCGTCAGTAGGAATTATTGGTTTTTTTGTTACTATCGTAGCTCTACTGTCTTCTTTTAGTTTTACAAAAGCCCTTTTTACTATTCTGTCTTCTAAGCTATGAAAGCTGATGATTGCGATTCGTCCACCCACAGAGAGCAATTCAAAACCTTGTTCAATAACTTTCTCTAGATTGGTCAATTCGCTGTTTGTAGCTATTCGTAATGCTTGAAATGTGCGAGTGGCTGGATGTATCCTCTGACCTTTATATCTTCGCCCGATACATTCATCTAATATCTTTACTAAATCAAAAGTAGTCTCTATCTTTTTTTCTTTCCGAGCAGCTACTATCGCCCGAGCGATAATTCTTGAATACTTTTCTTCTCCAAAACCATAAATTATGTCAGCAATATTTTCTTCATCCCAATTATTCACGATGTCCATTGCGGTCAGATCCTCGTCGGTAGGCTCCTTTTTCATAGTCATTAGCAGTGGCTCGTCTCGTAGGAATGAAAATCCTCTTCCTCCGATATCCAATTCAAATGAGCTAATACCTAGATCCAGTAGTATCCTATCTACCTTTGGGATATCTAGTTCTTTTAGGACTTGGCCGAGATCTTGGAATCCAGCTATTTTAAAGACTGTATCACTATCCATACCAGATAGATTTTCTTTTGCTCTATGCATCGCATCGCTATCTAGATCAAGCCCGATGACTTTTACACTAGATCCGAATCTACGGACAATCTCCCTAGTATGGCCTCCTCCTCCGAGTGTGCCATCGAGTATGATATCGCCTGCTTTTATGCCTAGGCCATCTACAGTCTCATTTAGGAGTACAGAAATATGCTTCATAATATTTTAAAGAACACCCACCTGTCCTAATTTGTCAGCCAAAGCATCGGCCTCTTTTTCAACCACTTTCTTGTAATCATTCCAAGCCTTTTCATTCCAGATTTCGGCACGATTTTGAACACCAATGACGATCACTTCACG
>JBEBAY010000017.1:0-4996 GCA_041158645.1 Candidatus Parcubacteria bacterium
CCTATATCAATCATCACTGGAATGACTCCTCTTTCCCCTGTACATATCCTCATCCTTAATCTTGTCTCTGAGACTGGCCCATCAATCGCACTTGGACTTGAAAAACCTGATCGTGATATCATGAAGGCCAAGCCTCGCAAGAAGAATGAGCGACTACTCACAAGGAAGCGTTGGATGCGTATCATCTTTGAATCAGTCGTCCTCGCTATCGCAGGTATCGCAGTGTACTTTATCGCGAGTAGATACAATGAAGGATCAGCAACCACTGCAGTATTAGTGACGGCCTTCCTATCGCGTTTATGGCATGCATTTAATTCTCGCTCGGAAAATCTATCTGTATTTTCAAGCAAGCTTGAAAATAATAAGAGTCTGTACTATACAGTATTTGGAACGCTTGCAATACTGGGCCTATCAGTCTACACAAGTTTTGGAAATGCAATAATCAAAACTGTACCACTATCACTTGAGCTACTTATGATCTGTACAGCCATATCACTATTCCCTCTAATAATTATGGAGGTATACAAATTGATTCGTGAATAAAATAAAAACCCCTCACTATATAGTGAGGGGGTTTTTATTTTATTTCTTTTTAAAAATCATTGACCCAGAATCATAAGGCAACAACAATACGAGATCCCCATTCTTACTAAACATATATTTATCAGCAATATCTACAAAATCAGTAAAATATTTTTCTTGTGAATTTTCACAAAACATTTTTGTGCTAGCAATTCCATAAACCTGGATACTATTATTCTCGGACAGACGATACAATGCGGACATATTATTACAATCAGTAGTACCTGAGACTTTTCCATCTTCACTAAAAGTAAGAGTAAAAGCATTTGGTTTTGATGGATTAGTTATAGCATCATCACTCATAACTGTCTTTTGCCAAACCCAAGTATTTGAATATATATTCTTTTCTACGGGCGCAGGTTTTGTTGTATTTTGTTTTACTACAGTATTTTCTGATATAGGAGTAGATACCACTTCTTGGGTATTATCTTCTACTTTTACCTCTTTGTTTTCAATAAACTTACTGCCCAAAAATAATACAGCTAGGAGAAAAACAAGAAACAAAACAAACAAACTAATCTTTTTATTCATAATTCTTAAATTTAAATTTTAATATGTATATATTGTAACATAATAAAAAACGCATTAAAAAAGTATTTATGATATTCACAAAAAACAGTTCTTGCGAAACAAATGCATAAATCAATTATATTATTAAATTCTTAGGTTCAGGTTTGACTTTTCCGCTTTTCCATTCGCGAGTACACTCATATGGAAAAGGTCTTCGAATCCCTACCGCACATGAAGCAGTTCATGTGCTTCGGGCAGGAAAATCCGCTGCGCTACTTTTGCTGCCCGATAGGGATTCGAACCCCAATTAACGGTTCCAGAAACCGCTGTCCTACCATTAGACGATCAGGCAATAGGCATATATTACCACAAAATAGATAAAAAACAATTGAAAAATATAATGCAACAGAGTATTATTAAAGGATGAAAGAAGAACCACAAGTATTTAGACCGAAGAATTTAACAATTGAAGATATCAAGGAGGGTTGCGTGACTCTGTATGGAGAAGACAGCGAGGAGACAAAACTCTGTATGGTCCAAGAAGAATTCAGACAAGGTATTGATATGATCCAATCATTCAGTCCATCTGTCACATTCTATGGATCAGCTAGACTACCAGAAGATCACCCTGAGTATATACGTGCTCGCAGAATAGCACTGAGAATATCTGAAGAGACTGGATCAGCGATATTGTCCGGTGGTGGAGGTGGTATTATGGAGGCAGCAAACCGAGGAGCATACGATGCAGGAGGAAAATCAGTAGGTCTGACTATCAAACTCCCCTTTGAACAAAAGACAAATCCGTACGTCACAGATGTAGTTCCATTTTATTTCTTTTTCACAAGAAAAATATCTATGTCCTACACTACTGAAGCCTGCCTATTCTTTGCTGGAGGATTTGGGACATTCGATGAACTGTTCGAGATGCTGACACTACGTCAAACAAAGAAGATCGATGATGTGCCGATCATCCTAGTAGGTAAAGAATTCTGGATGCCATTCCAAGACGCGATAAAAAGTGTAATGGTAGATAAATTCAAAACCGTTGCAGAAAAAGATTTTGATTTATATACGATCACTGACGATGAAGACGAAATACTAAGAATCATAAAGACAACAAAAATAAGAGACGGAAAAGCTACACTAGCATAATAATAAATATAAAATTCCCCACCAGTCCGACTGGTGGGGAATTTTATATTTTACTTCTTTATACAAGCTTTCATAAACGCAGTGAACAGTGGATGTGGATCCAGTGGTCTAGCTAAGAATTCTGGATGATACTGAGTACCTAGGAAGAATGGATGATCTGATGATTTCAATTCAGCTACTTCACATAGATGTCCGTCCGGAGACTTTCCTGAGAATACCAATCCAGATTTTTCTAGTCTTTCTACGTAATCATTGTTTACCTCGTAGCGATGACGGTGGCGCTCACTAACTTCAGTCTTGCCATAAGCTTTTGCTGCAATACTGCCATTTTTCAAAACTGCAGTGTATGCACCTAATCGCATAGATCCACCCATACGCTTTGTCGCTACATTTTCCTTTTGACTCTCCATAATATCAATTATGATATTTGTAGACTTTGGATTCACCTCTCTTGTGTGTGCGTCTTTGAGTCCTAGCACATTGCGAGCGTATTCTATCACTAGCAATTGCATTCCATAACATAGACCGAAATATGGAATTTTATTTTTTCGTGTGTATTCAATAGCTTTTATAATACCCTCCACTCCGCGAGTACCAAATCCACCTGGGACTATGACTCCATCATATTTTGATAATTCTTTTAATTTCTTTGGGTCTTTTTCAAAAGTAGTAGAAGACAACCATGTCAGTACAGGCTTGCGACCTACTGCATAGGCAGAATACTTGATAGCCTCAATCACAGATAGGTATGAATCAGAAAAAGTAAAATCTCCTGTATCGAAATACTTACCAATCACCGCGATCTTTACCTCGCCTTTTGTATTGTGTGTAGATTTTACAAATTTCTTCCATGCACGTGATCCTGGATTGTCAGATGGATCGCAAGTCATAGACACAACATCGCAAATCATATCCCCCAATCCCTCCTTTTCAAAATTGATAGGTATATCGTATACACTATCTACGTCGGGCGCAGATATCACACGCTCTGGAGATATATTACAAAACATTGAGAGCTTTTCTTTTCTCTTTTCATCTAGTGGCTGATTACTACGTGCGATGATGATGTCTGGTTGTATGCCAGAAGAGTTCAATGTACGGACAGCATGCTGAGTAGGTTTTGTCTTCATCTCACCCACCTTTGATGGGATAGGTAGATATGAGACCATCACAAAGAATACATCTTTTGGATGCTTTATCTTGAGCATTCGGGCAGCTTCAAGGAAAAGAATATTTTCATATTCACCCACAGTGCCACCGATCTCTATGACTACCACATCCGCCCCTACAGCATCACGAGCAGCCTCAATACGGCCAATGACTTCGAGTGGTATATGCGGTACTACCTGCACGCAAGCTCCACCATAACCTAGATTGCGCTCGCGCTCGATGACAGATTGATACACACGACCTGTAGTCATGTAGTTTATATGCTCCAAATTAATATTTAAAAATCTCTCGTAATTCCCCATATCCTGATCACATTCATCACCACTATTTGTGACAAAGACTTCTCCATGCTCTGTAGGATTCATAGTACCTGCGTCTATGTTTATATATGGATCAATCTTGATAGCAGTCACCACCTGACCACGATCCTGCAGGATGCGTGCTATAGATGATGCAGCGATCCCCTTTCCCACACCAGAGATAACTCCCCCGACGACAAACACATACTTGCACTTAGATACGTCCTTGGCTGATGAATTGTTTTCAGTCTTTTTCATAAGTTATTTATTTAGATATTTATGCACAGCGAGGAAACTCGATACAGAGCCAATAGCCACACCTGCGATAATTTGAATAAAGAATAATTGAATAAATTGAGATTTGTAATATACATAAAGATCAATACCAAGGAAATCTGTCATTGAATGACCTAGCCAATAGGATGCCGGCCAGAACAACAATATACTGATCACAGATGCAAACAATCCAACTAATATACCAGATATAATAAACGGACCACGGATATATTTATTCCCTGCACCTACTAGCTTCATCACACTGATATCCTCGCGAGACATATATATGATCAGACGCATAGTATTGAAAGTAATTATGATAGAGATAAATACAAGGATTATAGCCAATATAAAACCTACACGCTGTGCGCCATCGATTATATTATTCAATCTGTCTATCACTACTTTGTTGCGACTATAGTCTACAGAATCAATCACAGAGAGCATACCTGCAGACAATACACTATCACTCTTTAGATAGTTTAAGATACTTTCATATTGAGCTGGATCCTTTGCTTTTATATTTAAAGATGCTCCTAGTGGATTCTCGTCTAGGATATCAAAAACTTGGAGAATTAGATTATCATTTGAATGTTTTTCTTTGTATAGAGACAAGGCATCTTCTGCAGATACATACTCTACACTCTTTACTTCAGGAGCTTTCTTGATAGCAGATTCTATCGATTCGATAGTATCTACATTTGCACGAGGCACGAAATAGACAGTCACATCCACCTTGTCCTTCATATTTGAAAGTGCAGTAGTCAAAGAGGCTTGTACAAAAAACAAACCCGTAATGACAAACAGTGTGATGACCATCACAAGTACAGCAGATACAGATGTAAACCCACTTCGGAAGAAGCTACGGGAACCAGCACGAATTGTTCTTTTAGTATTTTTCCAAGACATATATTTTATTATATCACATACTTACCCTCCTTATCGTCGCGAATAATGCGCCCATTTTCAAGTGTAACTACACGCTTTCCTAGACTATCTACTACACC
>JBEBAY010000018.1:0-5552 GCA_041158645.1 Candidatus Parcubacteria bacterium
TGTACCTTCTCCTACTCCTGCTGTGTAGACCTCTTTGGATTCGACTATTGGTGTCTTGATCGGTTTGAAGCCGTAGTATACAGCTATCTCTTGAGCTTTTTCAAAGAAACCTTGGTATAGATAATACTGCTCATCGATAAAATCACGCATACCTTTTACGGATACTGGTGCTTCTTTTGATTTTTTATTTGGTGTACTCATTTTATTTTGCTTGATTATATTCTCCTGGTAGATGATCTATTTCATTGAAAGGTAATAGTCGAAGATATGCTCTGCCTATTAGAAACTTTTTATCAACAACTCCCCATACTCTTGAATCTGAACTTCTGTTTCTGTTGTCTCCCATTACAAAGTATTGATCTGGGCCAGTTTGGTATGGTGCATTTGTAGTAAAACTTTCATTGATATATGGTTCATCGAGTATAAAACCATCAGGATTTTCTTTATTTGTTATTTTAACTGTCTTGCCTGAGATTTCAATTTTTTCATTTGGAAGTCCGATCATTCTCTTGATAAAGTATCTAGATGGATCATTCGGATATTTGAAGATGACTACATCTCCGCGCTTGATTTTGCCCATATGGTATGAGATCTCGTCTACGATGAGATATTCTCCATTATGGAATGTGGGTACCATAGAGTCACCAGATACTATGAATGGTTGAGCTATGTATGTGCGGATAGGGATGACGATAATTAGGGCTAGAACCATAAACTTGGCTAAATCCCAAATATTGAGTAATTGCTCTCTTATCCATAATTTTCTCCTTTTTTTCAAATTTACCTTTGTTTCTTCGGTATTATTTTCCATATATGTGCTATTTTACCACATAAATATATTTGACGGAATAGGGGAATATGTGTCGTGAATCGGATTAGCTACTTTGTTCTATTTTTGGTAAAATTAACATATGAAGTTAATCATAGGTCTGGGTAACCCAGGTGAAAAATATGTATATACTAGGCACAATGTAGCCTGGATTGTTTTTGATAATTTAAATAAAAATCTTGATTGGAATTTTAATAAATATGCAAATGCATATTTGGCACATCTGAATGTGAATGATGCAGATATTATATTTGCAAAACCAGAGACTTTTATGAATGACACTGGTAGTATACTCCCGTATTTAGTCAAAGAATATAATTTTACAAACAATGACATCATAGTGGTGCAGGATGATATTGATCTACCTTTAGGCAAGATCAAGATATCTCACGATAGGGGTGACGGAGGTCATAATGGCATCAAATCTATAATGGCACAGCTATCATCTCGGGAGTTTGTACGTATACGTGTAGGTGTATCGATACTAGACGAGAGCGGAATACTACGTAAACCAGATGTATTGGGTAATTTTTCTAAAGAAGAGATGGATATGTTGAAAAAAGATATATCTCCACTGGTGGGAGACGTGCTGAATGTCGTAATATCGCAAGGGCATGAGAAGGCCATGACTAAATACAATTAAAAATTGCGTTTAAGCTTTTTTCAGAGTATAATTTTTGCATGGAAAACACACAATTACCAACATTAGAATTTATCCTTAAGAATTATAAGAATTTTAATTCACGTGCTACTCGCGATGCGACTATCGCTTATTGGCGCCATATCGAGAATGGTGGAAAGATGTTTTGGGCTGTAGCCGGAGCTATGTCTTCTGCACAGCTAGGTATTACTCTTGCCCCAGCTATCCGTGCAGGATTGATCCACGGTATGTCTGTGACAGGTGCAAACCTAGAGGAATCACTATTTCGCCTTGTTGCTCATAGTAGCTATAAAGATTTCCCAGATTATCGTTATTTTACAAAAGAAGACGATACAAAAATCTTGGAAAATCGTATGCGCCGTGTGACAGATACTAGTATCCCAGAGGACGAGGCATTTCGTGCTGTGGAAAAGCATATTGTGCCTATGTGGGAAAATGCTACAAAGAACAATGAACGCCGTTTTTGGCATGAATATTTCTATGAACTTATCCAAGCTCTAGATAAGGAAAAGCACGAGGGTAAAGCAGAAGAATGCTGGCTATTGGCTGCAGCAGAGAACAATCTACCTATCGTAGTTCCTGGGTATGAAGACTCTACATTTGGAAATATCTTTGCTTCTCATGTAAAGCATGGAGATGCTAGTGCATTGATTGCAAAGTCTGGAATCGAATATATGGGTGAATTTTATGATCAATATCAAAAGTTATCAGAGGGTGCTGGTATTGGATTCTTTCAAATCGGTGGAGGTATAGCAGGAGATTTCCCAATCTGTGTAGTGCCATCATTGAAATATGATATGGAATTGCCAGCAAAGCCATGGGCATACTTCTGTCAGATTTCTGATTCTACTACATCATACGGTTCATACTCTGGTGCGACTCCAAATGAAAAAATCACTTGGGACAAACTAACACAAGATACACCAATGTTTGTGGTGGAATCTGATGCTACGATCGTAGCCCCACTTATGATGACTGCTCTGCTTGAGGCAAAGGCAAACCCATCTAAAGCAAATGAATTGATAGCAAAATACATCGGCTAATCTATGCAAATAACTATTATTTCAGATTGCGCTGATGCAAATGCTCGTGGTCGCCAGGAAGTCAGATATAAAGCTCTAATAGGTGATACTGCAAACCTTAATTTCGTTGGAGTAAAGCATGACCTAGAAGCAGCTGGCTGTCTAGTGGATATGCTAGATGCATACAATGATACAGAAGGTATCATTGTAGTAAATGTAGCTCCACGTGGTACTCGCGAAAAATATCCAAATGGTATTCCATTTTGTTTTGGTCGTGCCGGCAAGATAACCGTGATTGGTACTCCAAATTGTTTTTCTCTTGCAAAGAAATTGGGCCTCATTTCAGAAATTTCCGAGACAGATGTCTACACTGTGTGTTCACAATTTTTGCCAGCAGAAGAAGCAAAGAGGATATCTGAATCACAATTCCGAAGCTATGAGTATCTGCCTCATCTTACAAATTGGATTTTCCAAGGTAAAGATATAAATGCTACAAAAGGGGAGATCCATGATTTTGGAGATGAAAATTTTGTTTGGTATGTAGATTGTTTTGGAAACTGCAAGACTACTATCGTATACGAACACGATCAAGAATTGAGAAATTCTGTATCTAATTATGATTTTATCGAGAGACTCACTGATGTGCCAAAAGATGGCAAGGCCTACTTTACAAAGGGTAGCTCGGGATATAAAAATCAAAGATTTATTGAGATCGTAATACAGAGAGGTAGTGCTGCAAATACATTAAACCTAGAAGTTGGAAGTAAAATATAGAAAAATCCCCATATAATATGGGGATTTTTCTATCTATGGACATTTGTATCTTTTTATGTTATGATATGCAAAAATCAATAAAATAGAGTAAAAATGAAAAACACAGAAAAAATAGGAATAAGAGCTATTTTCTCTTTCCTAATCTTATCTTCTTTTATTTCAGGTTGTGCAATCTTTAGAGATGCCTCTACCGAAAAAACTCCACAAGCTCCAGTTTATCTGGGGCGTAAAATTAAACTTCATTATGATAATCAAGAAGTGATTGTTTTTGAAAAGGATACTACTCCTTATCAAAAAAGATCTGCTCAATTGTCTCGCCGATGGAGAACTCCGCATGGGGAATTATTTTTAATTAATTTTCCACGAAACTCATTTCACGGTTTTTATTCTGTTCTTTTTGAAAAACCTAAATTACCATCTTTGGATACTTCCGAACTTGATATTTATGAAATCAAAAACCCTTTGAATGATCCATACTCATGGTTTTATCCAAATGATAAAATTGGATTCTCTTCGGATAGTAATCGATTGTATCTAATGATGAGAAATGAAAAATCTGGATTGCATGTTAAATTCTATTGGGATTTTATTGTAAAAAAGTGGGTAAATTGTTGAAACTTAAAATGCACATTGCTAATAAAGCAATGTGCATTTTTTTATTATAATCTATTTCTGTATGTGTGAGCTATCATACCGTAGAGTAGCTGTGCTGCGCCATACTCTGTGAGTATTGAATCTTTCATAGGGGATACCTCTACTATATCTGCACCTACTAGCTCTTTTGATTTGATTATCTTTTCTAAAAGTTCTACACCATACCACCACTCGAGACCCCCTTGGACTGATGTACCTGTACCTGGCATATGAGCCGGATCAAATCCATCGACATCGATAGTGATATACACATACCTTGTCTTGATTGATTTTACTATTTCATCTATTGTTGGCACTTTATTTCCATTGCCCCATTCAAAAGTTTTAATATTATTTTTGGGGTCAGAAAAATATTCATATTCACCCTTGAAGTATGTGCGGATACCTACCTGGACTAGTGGATAGCCTAGTTCGTTTACACGGCGGAGTACGCATGAGTGCGCCAGATTCGTAGGGTCATCATTATAATCACTATCATCATTGCGTAGATCGCAGTGTGCATCGATCTGTACCACCGTCACATCTGCAGGATTTACCTTCTTTGACAGTGCTGTGAGAAGTCCTAGAGATACTGAATGCTCGCCACCGAGAAGAAATACAAACTTTTCTTTATCTAGTATCTTTGTTGCTTCAGAGGTTATCTTTTCTAGAGCCTTTTGAGGTTTTAATTTACTGATATCTCCGACATCCTTGTGGGCGATCTTTACATATTCACATACATTTTTCTTGTAATTACGATCAAAAAGCTCCAGTTTCGAATCGAGCATCTTCATCACAGCTTTTGGTCCAGAAGCTGTACCTTTGCGACTAGAAGCTGTCTTTTCGTATGCAGCCGACAAGATGACTACATCTGCATCGTCTACCTTTTTTGCACTGATTATTGAATCTACCATTGATTTTGCGAAATCACGTCGTGTACGTTGATTCTGCGGAATCATGTCGTGTACGTCCATTAAGACACGACCAACACGACGCAATTAATTTAATATTATAAAAGCATTGTATCAAAATACTATTGTTTTGCAATTGTGATATAATATATCTATATGAATTGGTTTTTAATTGCATTGGGGGCTCCATTTTTATGGGCATTGGTCAATATAGCCGATCAATATCTAATAGCTAAATACTCAGACAGGGAAAAGGAACATAGTTCTGGAGGGCTAGTCCTTTTTTCTAGTCTTATCGGAATCTTTATATCTGTCATTATTGCTATATTTGTAAGAGGTCTGTTTGATGTGTCTATAACGGATGCACTACTGCTGGCGCTGACAGGATTCATCACTATTGTATGGATAGTGCTATATCTGTATGCATTAGAAATTGAAGATGTATCCAATGTGGCTCCATGGTTTTTGACTGTGCCTATGTTCGGATATATCTTTGGGTATATTTTCTTGGGGGAGACATTGAGCAACAATCAAATTTTAGGAATGGTGGTGATGCTCCTCGGACTCGTATTCTTGTCTATTGATTTTAGTGCAGAAAAAAAGCAGATAAAAAGAAAACCAGTATTTTATATGCTCATAACCTGCGTACTAGTAGCTATATCAGGAATAATATTTAAATATGTGACAGTGGAGGGAGATTTCTGGGTGTCATCATTTTGGGA
>JBEBAY010000019.1:0-5331 GCA_041158645.1 Candidatus Parcubacteria bacterium
ATCCTCATCTTCAGATAAGATTTCAAAACCCAAGATTTCAGCCTTGAGCGCCAATACATTTAGTACATCATCATTGAAAACAAGATTGGACCCGCCACCGATTGGCAATACACGAATACCCTTTTCATGAGCAAATTCATATACCTTTTTCAAATCTGCTGGATCAGACACGCGGGCCATATAGCGGAATTGCCCACCGCTATGCAGTGTACAAAAGTCTTTTACATCTACGTATTCCAAGATATTCATATTGCAATTATATCATATATGAGATATACTGCAAATATATGAAAAAGCCAAATGATACACAAAAAATAGGTTATTTTATCAAAGAGCTCCGCGAGCGTCGTGGTATGACCCAAGACGAATTCGCCAAGGCACTCTCCACTTCCCAATCAGCCGTAGCCCGAATGGAAAAAGGTGAGCAGAATTTTAGCACAGAAATACTAGGCAAAATATCTGAAGTCCTCGAACACCAGATAGTATCTATAAACAATTCAATAGACTTTCAGATCACTGGTGGGAAAAAATTATCAGGATCTATAGCTACAAATTTCTCAAAAAATGGATCTGTCGGATTACTCTGCGCTTCCCTTTTAAATAAAGGAAAAACTACTCTTCATGGCATAGCCCGCATCGAAGAAGTATACAGAGTCATCGAGATACTAGAGAGTATTGGCGTAGAGGTAAAATGGATAGATAAAAATTCTGTTACTATTACTCCACCAAAGACTTTAAATCTAAAAAATATAAACGTAGAATCAGCTATCAGAACTCGATCTATCGTCATGCTCATGGGGCCACTCATACACCTACTCCCTACATTTTCACTACCTCATGCATCTGGATGCAAACTAGGCAAGCGTACAGTCAGTGCGCATATGTATGCACTAGAAGAATTAGGAGTAAAAATTAAAACAACAGCAAATAGCTATGATGTGACAGCAAATAAATTAAAAGCTGCAGACATCGTCATGTACGAGGCCGGAGATACTGCTTGCGAGAATATCCTCACCGCTGCAGCAAAAGTAAAAGGTACTACGACTATCCGATGTGCCAGTGGCAACTACATGGTCCAAGAGATCTGCTTCTTCCTACAAGCTCTCGGAGTAGAAGTCTCTGGTATCGGCACAGGGACTATCATCGTCACGGGGAACCCAGATATAAATATGAATGTAGAGTATTCAAATAGCGAGGATCCGATCGAAGCTATGATGTTCATCTCTGCAGCTATAGCCACAGATTCACAACTAACTATCACACGATGCCCTATCGACTTTTTAACTCTAGAATTATACAAACTAAAAAAGATGGGTTTGAAATATAAAGTATTGAAAAAATATTTGTCTTACAATGGAAAAACAAATCTAGTAGATATTGAAATATTCCCATCAAAGCTCTCCGCTCCACAAGACAAGATACATGCCAATCCATATCCAGGTATAAATATCGATAACCTGCCTTTCTTTATCCCTATCGCAGTGAAATCAAAAGGTCAGACACTCATACACGATTGGTTCTACGAGAATCGTGCAATCTATGCGACAGAATTAAATAGACTAGGTGCTAGTATCACCCTAGCAGACCCACATCGACTATATATCCAAGGCGGTACTGAATTGAAATCTGCTCAGATTGTATGCCCTCCAGCATTGCGCCCATCTATGGTCATCCTCATCAGTATGATGGCTGCATCTGGCACATCTGTACTACGTAATGTATACATGATCAAGCGTGGATACGAAGAGATCGCAGAGCGATTAAACAGCATCGGCGCTGATATTAAAATATTGAAATAAAAAATGAGCGAGGCGTACGCCTCGCTCATTTTTTATTAGAATTTTGTAGCTTCTATGCACATGAACATCGGGATTTCTTTACGAGCACGATCCTCGGCAGCTGCACGAGGTCCTGTTTGTGATTTCTTGTGGGATATCCATTCCTCCAGATGTGTAATAGCCAGACCATTCTTTGATAGCAATTTTACATAGTACTGTAGTGGTCGGTGGAATGATATAGTCTTGATCTTCATTCGTGGATCACTCTCCCCTGGTGTCATATCGATAGATAGCTTGGATTCAGACATGTATTTATCTACGATGCGTGACTGTACTCCATCCGCAAAATACCAATCACTAGCCTGAGGTACGCGGAATGCTGGGTGATTCAATACTAGCACGATGCGTCCACCAGTTTTCAATACGCGATTACATTCTGCAAATACTTGTGAGACATTTTCAATATTCTGAATAGCTAGTACCACCACGACAGTATTTACTGATTCATCCGGTAGGAATGGTGATTTGTGCGCTGGTGATACATAAAATTCTACACTCTCATTTTTCGCAGAAGCTTTTTCTACTAGATTACGAGATATATCTGAAGCTATGATATGCGCACCTTTTTGTCGAGCAAAAAGATTTGAGAAATATCCCTGACCACAAGCCAGATCAAATACGACTTCACCAGGCTGTAAATCAAGTACGCGTAGTAGATTAGGAGCGATGACCTTTGCTTGATAGCTGTCAGTGTCTTTTTCTAGTAGCTCATCGTACCATCCTGAGACGCGATTCCAAGAAGTATCCTTTTTATTAGTATTTTTGTCGTTATGTAACATTATGAGAGTATTATAGCACAAAAATACCGAAAAATCAAGTTATTCCAAAATATCTATATCCTCAGGCCTTATTTTACTATCCAGACTATCCCCCTTTTTAAATAAGCTATTTTTATTGTTTAGATAGTACAGGTACACACCTGCAGCAAACATAGCCAATCCAATTACAAATACCACGATATGCCAAGGTATCTCTACCCCACTTTTCACACTACTTGCACTGATATCATCTAGATTTATAACTTTTGAATATTTATCTTTTGTTTTTATTATTGTATTTTTATTAATTGGAGATTTTGTATTTATTTTTTGCTCTGACTGGGACACCTGAGTATTTGGATATGTCGCAAACAATTCTCCTGCAGGAGAGTAGATAGATACAGCGGACAAATCAGAAAAATCAAAACCAGTTATTCGACTAGGTAATTTTATCTTCTTGCCAGGCATTATCGTAGTACCATTTGCAAATTTAAAAATATTTTTCACACCCTGAATCTTCCAGCCAGATATAATTAGTTCGTATGATGATTTATTCTCTATCTCAACATACGGATTGTCTATAGTACCTACGGATGAGATCGATAGACCAGCAGATACAACCCGGATTAATAATTTATCTGTTGCCTCGGGTTCTTCTGTGAAATAATCTTTATAGTAAGAGAGCGTGACTAGGTATTCGCCCGGATAATCATATCGATATGGAAAAGATTTATTAAAATCACCCGTGTCTTTCGACATACCATCTCCAAAATTCCACACGAGACGACCATTCGTAATTGTCTCTTTTTGAAGGCCGATTGTTTTTTGTTTTAAATTAAAATCTACACCAGCAGTCACTAAACTCTTGGATATTATCTCTGTTGAAATCTTTGATGTTTTTGTCTTGACCAAGACAGATTCCGAGCTATTAGAACTGGAACCCGTCGAAGTATTTTGATCGTTTTGAATATTTTGCTCTTGCGATATTGAGGCATTATTTTGATATGCACTACCGATAGTAGGAACTCCCGAAAGCCAAGTACTACCTGATTTTTGAATCGAATTTCCATCTTCTGCCCCACCCATGGCAGAGCTATATGTCACAGTATCTATTGTAGTGCCGTCATTTATTATAGACACGACTCCCCCGTCTTTATCCAATGCCATAGATGTATCTATAACTGTACCTCCGTATTCAGGATGATCTATGCTAAAAGTATTCTTGTCTCCAGTTAAAATAAAATATGCACGAGCAGGTACAGAAAAGCCCACCTTATTATTCACATAATGAGATGAGCCATCATTAAAACGCCACTTTGATGCATCTATAGATACAGATACATCGCTATTGTTATAAACCTCTACCCACTGATGATTTGTATTGGCCCCTTTGGGGTCGTACATAATCTCGGTAATCTCCAGATTGGCAGATGCCAATGATGGAAAAACGACAAACGAAATTAGATTTAAATATATGAAAAGTTTTTTCATTAATTTAGGCCGAAGCATACGGCGCCTACTCTAATACCTTTTTGAGTACATCTTCGGGTACTTCCTTTGCAGGTACTCTCATCTGCCAAGGGTCAGGTCTAGGAGCTACCTGATCAACATCTTCTATTTTTGTATTCACTACAGGATCTGGATTTACCTCTGGCACTACATCCTCTGCTTTAGGCTCTGGAGCCGGGGGCAATACTGCTTCTTCTATCTTTGGGTTTTCGGCGATTACAATCGGTTCCTCAATTTTAGGAGCTTCAGTTTTTACTTCTTGTATTACTGGTGCCTCAATTACAATTTCTGGTTCTGGAATTTTTACCTCTTCGATTTTTGGAATATCGACTATTGGTGCTGGTACAGGATCTTCTATTTTGATTTCTAGTGTTGACTCTGGAGCTATTACCTCCTCAACTTTTGGAATCACTGTTGCTGGAACTATCACTTCTTCAATTTTAGAAATTTCGGCTACTACAATAGGCTCTGGATCTGGCAGTGGTTTTTGAATCTCTACCACAGGAGAAGGCTCTGGAATTTTAACTTCTGTGACGACAGGAACCACAACGCTTGCGACTCCTGCAGCCGGAGCCACTCTTGCGAGTAGATCTTTAAGTGAAGATTTTTTCTCTTCAGATGCTTCGCGACTAGGTAGGACGACTTTTGGTTTGACTGGATTTATGTGTGGAGTCTCGGGCTTCTTGAGTGCAGACAGGGACATTGGTTTTACTATTTCTTTTTTGACCTCTACTACCTCTGGGACTTTTTTATCATCTAGGTCTTCGGGTTTTTCATTCTTGATTTTATTTAATAAATCTTTCAGTAATGGTGAAGGGCCGTGAGTCTTTTTTATAAAAGGCTTTGGTGTGAATTTTGGAGCTGGGGCACCAGTCTTGGATTGAAATGTTTTTGCTGGGAATTTATTCTCACGATGAGAGAATTCCTTTTGTGGCTCATGCTCTGCATTTGCAGTAAACGATGAAGTCACTCTAGATCCATCTGATTTGAATTCGATACCCAGGACTGCTAGTGGCTGGGAGTTCACTGCTTCTTGCTTGAAAGCTTTTGGAGTGATGAAGCCCTTTGCAGCTTCTAAATTCCCCTCTTTTATTTTGAACAGACAATCTTTACAATAGATTGGTTTTTTTGGATCAGGCTCAAAAGGAACCATTATTTCTTTTCCACAATTCAAACATGAAGCTTTGAATTTACCAATGACATCTGGATTATCTGTGGATTGCAAT
>JBEBAY010000020.1:0-2979 GCA_041158645.1 Candidatus Parcubacteria bacterium
AACGTACCTGTTGTTGTAAATGCAAATTTCTTGGGATTATTTGATCTTTCTTTAAATCACAGTATATTTCTAGCATTGGTAGCTGGTGTATCTCAGTTTTTCCAAGCCTATCTAGCTACTCCAAAGAAGACAATCAAAGATGCAGAAATTGTTTCTGATAATACAAAAAAGACTTTTCAAGAGGAGCTGGCAAATAGTATGCAGTTAAATATACGATATGTTTTACCTGTGTTTGTGGCTTTTATTGCCTACACATTCTCTGCTGGGGTTGCATTATACTGGATTGTGAGTAATATATTCACTATAGGTCAAGAATGGTACGTAAGAGACCAAATAGCCAAAAAAGAAGTTAACCTCTAATTTAAATTTATGGATAAAGATTCTATTAAAAAAATTGTTGAAGATATATTTACACATACAGGGTGTACTCTATCTAGTTGTGAGATCTCTGATGATGCGGGTATGACATGGGTGGCTATCAGTACACCAGATTCCAGATTCCTAATCGGCCGCGAGGGGGATACTCTAAGATCCTTGAATCACCTTATCCGAAAGCTCTCCGAGAAGAATCATACAGAGGAGGCTACCTCTGCCCTATTTGTAGATATCAACGGATATCAAAAGAAAAGATTTGATAATCTAAAAGCTACAGCTTATATGCTCGCAGAGCGTGCACGATACTTCAAGAGTAATATAGAGGTAGATCCTATGCCAGCTTCAGAGAGACGTATAATCCATATGTTTCTCGAGAATGCCAAAGATGTAGTCACAGAGTCTACTGGTTTTGGTCCAGGTAGAAAGGTGGTTATAAAGTACGTAGGAAATAATACAATCTAAATAAATAATAAAAGACCGCGACAATGTCGCGGTCTTTTATTATTGTAAATTCAAACTCCAGAGAGTGTAATCTTTTTTGTTGATAAAGAATAATGTCTGCTCTTTATCATCTACTACAAGCTTTGTGGCGTCTACTGCTGTCTCGTAGTTAGAATCTGCAACTTCAGTCGATGTGCCTACCTCTGTATTGATTCTAAGGAATTTGTCATTAAACGAAACTTTACCCTGGTACCATATATCTGGGTACCCATCTCCTTCGATGTTCGCAGGGATAGCACAGTAAATCCTCACGCTATCTTTTGCCCACACACATTTTTCAGGTAGTCCGTATAGGTTAAGTGGTGTATATTTATTTGTCGATATTGTGTATATAGAGAGAGATGGTCCACGGTCTGTCGTGCTGCTGTATAGTACCTTGTCGCCAGATGGATCAACTAGTGTGGTCAATCCCCTTACTCCACCCATTACTTTTTTAAGACTTCCCTTTAATGTTGGTAGTGAATAAATGTATCCCTCAGTATCGTAAGATGCTTTTGTTGTGAGGAACATTGTCTGATCCACTGGCCACTGCACCAACCATTCTGAGAAAGCAGAGTTTAGGATCAGTGATTTTTTTGTCTCAGTAAAAGATCCTATTGTCCCTGTTGATCCGTTTGAATTTGGTGTCAGATAAAAGAAATTTGTTCCATTTGGCGCTATTGCAATATCTATCACATTGTCTGGCAGGAAACCACTCTCCTTGCCACCTAGGACCCCCAGTACTGTTTTAATTGTCTTTCCGTCTGTACCCAGTAGTCTGTATATTATATTGTTTGGATTTGATCCAAATAGTCCATCGTATATTTCTGGAATAGTAGAATTTGAAATTTTACCAGTGATATTTGTGTCTAGGTATGTCTGATATATATGACCGCTACTTCTCCTCATATACCTGATAGATGGTACTGGCTCTGTTGTTGGTTCGATTGGTGTTGTTATTTTTGGTGTTAGTTTTTTATTTTTTGCATCTACTTCTTTTGGCTTTTCTAAATCTTCAGGTTTTAATTCTATGGGCTTGGTTGGCAGAGGTCTCTCGTCTATAAAGAACGTCACTCCAGATACTGAAAAATCTGTAAGTTTTGTAAATTTTGAATTTACATTTATTCCACTTATTATGTTTTTAATTGCACCACCTAGAGCATCAACTGGGCCGGGCTCAGTATTGGTTCCCGTTTTTGATCCAAATCCAAATGGAGAAAATACTTTTCCTATTACAGAAGTATTTTCAGTGGATCCTGTATCTACCCCTTGTGAGTTCATAGCGTAATACACATATCCCCCACCTACAGAGGTGATTGCTAGTACTCCTATTGTAATTAGTATTGTATTTCGTGACATATATTAACATCCCCAATTATTTTCTATTAATTTTTTGTAGTTAGCTTCTACTCTCGGTGCATAAGTTCTTGTTTCTGCGTATCCAGGATTTGCCAGACAAGACCAAGCTTTCTCACCTTTACATTTTTTTGAAACACCGTTTGCTTTTGGTCCCCCATTGTATGCAGCAGCTAGATCTTGGATGTTTGATATATCACAGACAGAGCTTTTTGATTTACCATTACAGCCATTTGATTGTAATTTTTTTATATAAGTAGCTCCGGCTAGTGTGTTTTGGTATGGATCCATCGGGTCATTACCCACTTTTTGCTCAGCAAAGGTCTTTGGCATTAATTGTATTAAACCTTGGGCTCCTGCTGTGCTTGTTCTGTTGTTTACTCCATTCGATTCTGCATACATAAATGCTTTTAGTAGTGTACATTGAACTCCAGTTTTACTAGAGGCTGTCTTTAGCTGAGTGTCCCATGTCGTTATATTTTGGGCTACATTTGCTGTTCCCAGTTCTCCTCCACCAGCTTTTGGTACAAAGATATCTGGATCCAGGGCCACTCTTGCCTGACCAATGCTCAGCCCTCCCCCTAGAAGATCAGGATTTATAGTGTTTAATAGCATCCATGATCCTAGAGCTAATACCAATCCCATTAATGCCCCACCTATATTTTGCTTTGCTTCGGTTTTTCCAAATATAGAATCCGTTCCCATCCACTGTAGTCCGTATATGATTATCATTATTACAGCTAATGCACCACAAATACCTAGGAATAT
>JBEBAY010000021.1:0-3232 GCA_041158645.1 Candidatus Parcubacteria bacterium
ATACAATCATCATAATGACTTCAAATATCGGCTCTCATTTGATTGAAAAGATGGAAAGTATTGGATTCAATACAAATACAATCAAAGATGATTATCAAAATACAAAAGACAAAGTTCTAGCAAGTTTGAAAGACCATTTCCGTCCAGAATTCCTAAACCGTTTGGATGATGTAATCGTATTTGATGTATTACCGCAAGAAGTGATTCGCAGTATTGTATCTATCAAGATTGATGTTATACGTACTAGACTCTTAACAAAAGGTATTGACCTGGAAATTTCAGAAGATGCGATGGATTACCTAGCTCGCGAAGGATACAACCCTCACTATGGGGCAAGACCATTGGCTCGCCTAATACAGAATAAAATACTAAACCATGTAGCTACATTTATAATTGAAAAGGGTGTAGTAAAGGGTGAATCAGTATTTGTAACTATGAAAGATGGAGAACTAGTAATTGATATGAAAAAGAAAAAGATTAAATCCAATCTAAAAGTATCAAAGCCAAGTCCGTATACAGCTAAATAAAATAAAAAACACTAGGCAAGGCCTAGTGTTTTTTATTTGACAAATTGTTCTTAAATGGTATTCTTTATAAAAATTGAAAAACCCATTAACCAATAAATATATGAAAAATTTACTTATCTTTGCGTCAGGTGCTGCCGATGGTGGCGGATCTGGTTTTGTAAAATTGGCTGAAAAAGTAAGGAGTGGTCAAATTCGAAATACTCAAATTTTCGGAGTTGTGTCCAACCATGAAAATGGTGGGGTACGAGAAAAAGCCGACATGTTAGGCATCCCATTTTTTTATTTCAACGGTCCATACACAGCAGAAAACTATCAAGAATTTGTTGAGAAGACAAATGCTGATTTTGTCGCATTGTCTGGATGGATTAAACCAGTTAGGGGATTAGATCCTCGTACGACATTCAACATTCATCCAGGTCCTCTGCCAAGATTCGGAGGCAAAGGTATGTATGGTCATCATGTACATGAGGCAGTGCTAGCTGCATTTAAAGCAGGTAAGATTAAGTATTCCGCTGTGACCATGCACTTTGTGACCGAGGAATATGATAAAGGTCCAACATGTATGGAAGTCAGAGTTCCTGTCTTTGAAGCTGATACTGTAGAAACTTTGGCCAAGAGAGTGAATGAAGCCGAGCATGAATGGCAGTGGCATTGCACCGACAAAATCATCAATGGAGAAATCTATTGGGATGGGGTAAATCCATTTTCTGTTGTTGGTGCTGTGAATGTTCCTATAACTGATTAATTTTTAGAGTAATGGCAGAGAATAAAAGAAGAAAGGGGAGTAGAAAATACAAACCTTCAGGAGCTAAAAACTCCACAGGCCACCCATATAAAGATGGCGTAGATCGTTCAAACACTAAATTCCACAGTCAGTCAAAAGGATATGGCCGTGTGAATGTAATCCAAAAAAGAGGACACCTTGGTAAATAGGTGAAATCTATTCAAAAGAAAAATCCCGCAAGCAATAGCTTTCGGGATTTTTTTGTGCGTCGATTGGACCATGAGTACATTTTTCGGCCACTACATGGCCAGGTGCTTTTCTGTATTTTGTAAACAAAATACAGAAAAGTCTTTCGAATCCAACACGCGACTGAAGCAGTTCAGTCGCTCCGGCAACAAAAAAAACGGCCTAAGCCGTTTTTTTATTGTGCGCCGGGTTGGATTCGAACCAACGAAGGCCGAAGCCGACAGATTTACAGTCTGTTGTGATAGACCACTCCACCACCGACGCAGATATGTATAAACTACATATAGTTGTTACTATACATTATTTCTTTTAAATTTTCAATATTTTAATAAGTTTTTAAATTATGCTAAAATACACATATGTCACAGCTATATAGTAATTCAATATTTTGGGTGGATGTCGATAAGATCAAGCCAAACCCTTTTCAGCCACGTCGTGAATTCGAAGAGGCAAGATTAAAAGATTTGTCGGACTCTATTCGTCAGTATGGAATACTCCAGCCACTCACAGTTTCTCGAGTGGAGGTAGTAAAAGAAGATGGTGGTATCGCAGTTGAATACGAGCTCATCGCAGGGGAGCGCCGATTGCGCGCTTCAAAGCTAGCAGGAGTAGCCCAGGTGCCAGTAGTGATCCGTGTAGGAGATGATAATATGGCAAAGCTTGAATTGGCTATCATAGAAAATCTTCAACGTGAAGATCTCAATGCAGTAGAGCGTGCTCGCGCTTTTTTCCGTCTCGCAGAAGAATTTAAATTCACTCATGGTCAGATTGGTACCAAGGTGGGTAAGAGTCGTGAATATGTATCCAATACACTTCGTCTATTGGCTCTGCCTCAAGAAGTGCTCGACGCATTGTCTGCTCGTAAAATTACCGAAGGTCATACTCGACCGATACTCATGCTAGCCGACAAGCCAGAAGAGCAAATGGTACTTTTCAAAGAAATTCTTTTCAAAAAGATGAATGTGCGTGATGCAGAAAAATATGCTCGTCGTATTGCTGTGGATCGTGTACGCAACAAGGAGTATATTCTCGATCCTGAATTGCTCGAGATGGAGGGACATCTGGCTGAGGCACTGGGCACTCGTGTTCACGTAGAAAAGAGTCATAGTGGTGGACAGATAACAATTGATTTCTTTACAAATGAAGATTTAAGAAATATTGTCCAAGCAATGAAAGCTGTTGAATCAAAAGGCAAGAGTCCTACAGAAATGCTAGACAGACATATCGCATCTGTCGGAGGTATGGAATCTATGATGCCTGCAGGTGCAGCTACAATAGTATCTGATATTGAAGTTGAAGAGATAGAAATGCTGGACGATAGAGATGAACAAGAAAAACAAAAAGTAGAAGAAGAATTATATAATATAAAAAATTTCTCACTATAAAATAAAAAACTCTGACGGTTGTCAGAGTTTTTTATTTTAGAATTTTGCAAATGATCTGAATTTAGAGAGAAGACTATTATCTTTTAGATGAGCATTTATGTGCTTTCTTGCGATACTTGTCTTTGCATATTCCAGCCATTTTGATGATGGGTTTGTATTTGGATTTACTATTATCTCTACGATATCACGGCTAGACAGTACTGTTCCTAGACTAGCATTTTTATTGTTTATCAATGCACTCTGAGTATGATCTCCTATGTCAGAGTGGATAGCATATGCAAAGTCTATGATTGTAGATCCTTTTGGTAGGTCGACTACATCACCTTTTGGTGTGAATACGAATATACGGT
>JBEBAY010000022.1:0-5116 GCA_041158645.1 Candidatus Parcubacteria bacterium
TATCACATTATTTTTTTTAAAAATAATGTGATATATTATTTAAAATAGTTTTGATAAAACTCGTACTCTATACGGGTTTTCATATTATTTGTTATTTGTAATCAACCAAAAAAACCAAAAAAACACAAAAATGAAGAAAGTTTTATTTTTTTTGTCTCTGTCAGTACTAGGTACTGGAATCAAATCTTGTTATTCTGCTCCAGCTGCTACTGGGTCAGAAATTTTTATTGATAGTATCATCGTGGGTAAGAATTCAATATCTGTCTACGGTGAGTGCTCTGTCGTCAATGTCCACACTCACATTGCCATGGTTTCAAATGGAGTATTTCTAGATGGAGATACAATGGACACATATGGGCTGACACATTTTGTATTGCGCAGTTATAGTTTGTCCCCAGGTACACCATATCTAATCAAGATCACGGTGAAGGATTATTCTGGTACAGATACTATAACTATTGGCAGTATAACTACACTGTCTGGGAATGGATGGAACAATAGTGGTGGAAATGGTGCTTTGAAAATACGGAATCAGTCACTCATACGATTTGCTGGTTCTGTAAAAGTAGAGCTCCGGGGTATCATCGAATTGTCGCCTAAAAGTACAGCTGTTGCCTATGCGGCAATATTTTCTGATTCTTTATGCAAGAATGCTATCGCTCCAGTGAGTACAAGACTAAATTACAGCAATGTAAATAATTTTAGTTCAATTTCCAGTCTTTATTATAATTTTAATATAGATACCAGTGCACATAATGTAGTATGGGGGAAATTTTGGGGTAGTGACAATTTGGGTAATTCAGTAGAAGATCCGGCATCTGTAGGGGTAAAAGTATTGATGCCCAAGACAACTGGGATACTTGATTATTCTGTAAAGAAAAATATTTTTATTTATCCTGTACCTACTGTGGATTTTTTATTTTTGGAATTCATCTGCTCGTATATCATCACTGATATCATGGGTCGTGAGGTTAAAAATGGAAGAGATTCAAAAATTAATGTTGGGGATTTGCCTGTAGGGTACTATCTTGTAAACACAGATTTGGGCTCTGCTCGTTTTTGGAAAAATTAAAACTGGTGCTTCGGAAACGAAGCACCTTTTTTATTTGACAAATTACTATAATTATTATAATCTATGGTGTAAAATATAATCTTAAAAACATGGAAAGAATAATTCTTTTTCGTAGGAG
Source organism: Candidatus Parcubacteria bacterium (assembly GCA_041158645.1). Classification (GTDB taxonomy): domain Bacteria; phylum Patescibacteriota; class Minisyncoccia; order Phycocordibacterales; family UBA9973; genus UBA8515. Next base: position 1,191 of record JBEBAY010000022.1, read on the forward strand.
AAATAGTAAAAATCTCCACCAGTCATATCATTGTAATATCAATGGTAAAGACCATTATCTGTGGAATGAAAAATTCATAGAAAACATTCATGATTTATCTTTGTTGGTAATTTCATTAGTTGAAAATTTGGATCATTTTTCTATTAAAAATCTTACTGAAGCTGATACCAGTATTGAATTTAATAAAAAAGAAGAACCAATTTTGTTCATCGTCGAGCCACTGTCGACTAATGAATATGAGGACTTTTGGAATTTTATTAAAAAAAAATTCCAAAATGAATAATATGGAATTTAAAATTTAAAAACACAAGTTCAATTTATTGAGCTTGTGTTTTTCTTTGTGTTGAATAAAAACACAAAATGATGTATAGTGTATGCATATCTTATTAATAATTGAGTTGCGTCGCACTGGTCGTGTCTTAAAGGACTTACACGACATGATTTAGCAAAATCAACTGGTGCGACGTGATTCCGCAGAATCAATGGCAAAAAGAAGTACAAATCTTGGAGTTCACCCAAAATCAATACATTCTCACAAGACAGCAAAAAGACTAGCTATCAAGAGAGAGATGCTTGCAAAGAAAGCTCTAAAGAATAAAAAAGGCAAAAAATAAAAACTCCACTCGGAGTTTTTATTTTTTTACTATCTTGCAAAAAATATTTATGGTAAAATATTTGTATATATAAATAACTATATAAATCCAATGAGAAAACATATTAAAAAAACAATGCATATAACTTTTGGGGGATTATCCGTCATAGTCGGACTCATCGTGATATCAGGTGTCATCGAATATCTTTTGATAAAAGGTAGTACGATCAGCCCAGGAGTAAATGCTCCAGATGTCGCAAATATGACATACAATATCAACGGTGCTATTTTTAATCTACAAGATGGCACAAACGTAAATCAATATAGTGGGGTCCAGTCTGATCAGAATAAATTGTCAGTATTTGGTGATCCTGTATACGCAGATTTTGACAAGGATAGAGATATAGATGCTGCTACTATTTTAATTGATAAGACTAGTGCGAGTGGTGATTACTATTATGGAGTATTGGTCCTCAATGATGAGGGAATGTTTCGCCCTACAAATGTCATATACCTAGGCAACAACATAAGTGCCCCTGTAGCAAAGGTTATAGATGGTCATATAGTGTATAGCTACACTACTATAAATGGCCCTGAATCATACTCATCAAAATCTGAATTAAAAAAATCTCTATGGGTAAAATACGATAAAACAATAAATCAAATAAGTGAGTTTGTAGATATGGAGCCTAGATAGCCTTTCTATTTAATGAAAAATAGTGTATTCTGTATGTCTATATGGCACACGGCGAAGTAGTAGTAAGGTTTGAAAAAGTTACCTTTGAATATGGGCACAACAAGACGATACTCGATGCGGTGGATTTTTCTATTCGTCGTGGTATGAAGGTCACTATAATGGGACAAAATGGTGCTGGTAAAAGTACTCTTTTTTCTCTTATAACTGGTGTGAATGAACCAGAAGATGGCCAGATACACCTTGCCCAGCGTACTACTATAGCATTGTCTCGACAGGTCATCCCTCGCGATGAATTAGACCTGACTGTTCGGGATTTTTTTGCTAAATGTTTTAAAGACAAGGTTTATGATATTGATCCAAGAATTGATGAAGTTCTAGAAGTTGTAAATCTAAGAGGTCACGAAAAAGTACACGATAGAATTATACGTTCTTTTTCTGGTGGTCAGCAGGCACGCTTACTCCTAGCATCAGCTCTAATTCAAGAACCAGATATTCTGCTACTAGATGAGCCGACAAACAACCTTGATAAAGCCGGTATAGCACATCTGACAGATTTTCTAGTGAAATACAAAAAGACTGTGATCGTCATTTCTCACGATTCACATTTCCTAAATTCATTTACTGATGCAGTCCTATATCTAGACGTATACACTCGCAAGATAGAGCAATACGTGGGTAACTATACAGACGTACGTGATCAGATTGCTGTTCGTATGGAGCGCGAAAATAGAAAGAATGCACTCCTCTCAAAAGAGATCCAAGCTAAAAAAGATCAGGCCAATGCTTTTGCTATGAAAGGAGGAAATCTCCGTGCTGTGGCAAAGCGTATGCGAGAGCTCGCTGCAGATTTAGAAGAAGAAAAGGTAGATGTCCGCAAGGAAGACAAAACTATCCGCCCGTTCAAGATCCCATTCCAGGGTGACCTGATCGGAGACATCATCACATTTGAATCTGTATCTATATTAAAGAAACACAAGCCAACACAAGTAAAAGTAAATATAAAACTCCGCAAGAACAAGCACCTACTCCTCGCAGGTCCAAATGGTATCGGCAAGAGTACACTATTGGAAGCTCTGGCAAACAATCGTGCAGAAGGTGTGACTATCGCACCAGATGTAAATATTGGATATTATCGTCAAGATTTCTCAACGCTTAATTTTGAGCATACAGTATTCGAAGCACTAGCTGAAGTGTCTCGTAAGTACGCAGGTCGTGTAGATGAAGAGCGTATCCGTGCTACAGCTGCATCATTCCTAATTACTGGGGATATGGTTCATACTCGTATCGGCAGTCTCTCAGAAGGGCAGAAGGGTCTAGTAGCTTTTGCAAGTCTTGTAATTGAACGCCCAGGATTACTCATCCTAGATGAGCCTACAAACCATATAAACTTCCGCCATCTACCAGTCATTGCAAAAGCATTGGATGAATATGAGGGTGCGATGATCTTAGTATCTCACGTACCAGAATTCGTAGAACAAATTCGTATGGACGAGATTCTCGATTTAGATAAGAGCTAAAAGAGTGTATAATATAAAAGTGAATATGTATAATATTTTTTATAAAAATAAATACATTTTAAAAACTCTCGTAATTTTTATAGTGAGTATATATTTTTTGATGCCATTTTCTCTTATGCAAGATATTGGTTCATCTATGAGTATGCATCATCATAGTCAAAAAAATAATTGTGTCTATGTGGTAGGGTCTGAAGTCGTCTGCAGTCTGGATATCTGGGGGCAGATAGGTATGATTAAAAATATGTCTTTTGCTCTATTGATGTCATCATTGGTGCTGGTGTTTTTATTTTCTGTATTTTTTGCACAATATCAAAATACTGATAAATTTTTTCTCTATATTAAAAAGTATAAGTATAAAGATATTTTTATTTTATATCAAAACTTGTTCTCTAGAGGAATACTTAATAGTAGGGCATTTTAGATTTTAAAATTACTTTTTATTAATTTTAATTTTTTAAATTTATGTCAATGACACACTACATGGAGCTACTAGCTTCAAATCAACCTTGGAACTTAATAATCTTTATGGCTATACCAGTTATCCTAGCGGAGACTATCGCCATCACAGAATTGTATATACTCTTCACTCGCAATATGAATAGTACTGCAAAAGTGATAAGTAAGTGGGCAGGTATTATCGTAGGTATTTACTTCCTAGGGGTATTCATCTATCTATTTAACAACGCTGTGATCCCTCTAACACTTGCTGGAGAATGGAGAGGTTTTGCTGATGTAATAGCAGTAGGATTCTATCTATTAGGTATCGTACCGCTCGGAGGTATCGCCTTGCTCGAACTCGGTCTAATAAAAAAGAATGCAGATGAAAATGGTAAGCTAAAATTGCATGCTATATTCGTAGCTATATTTCTCGTCGTAGCTCACATAGCTATGATATTTGGTATGGTAAATCCGGATATATTTATGAAAAATACCGCTTCAGATTCTAGTATGAATATGGAAATGGATATGAGTTCTCATTAGTATAATAAAAAAGCCAGTCCTTTGATGGGACTGGTTTTTTGTTTTTAAGCTGAAGCAGATTGATTTGCTTGCATAGGTCTTGGCCTTTGGCATAAAATTTTTTCCGGTGATTTTTTGTTTTGAAAAAAAATTAAATATT
>JBEBAY010000023.1:0-5405 GCA_041158645.1 Candidatus Parcubacteria bacterium
GAATTGGCTTTCAACATCCGTGGTGCAAACCGCCTAATTGAAGAAGGTATTCCAGAAGTATGGGCAATCCTCGAAGAGGTGATCCGTGGAAAGCACGTGCTCCTAAACCGTGCTCCTACACTTCACCGTCTTGGTATCCAAGCTTTCAAGCCGATCCTAATCGAAGGTAATGCTATCCAAGTCCACCCTCTAGTCTGTGCAGGATTCAACGCCGACTTCGACGGTGACCAGATGGCTGTATATGTTCCACTAGGTGAAGAAGCTCAAGCAGAAGCTCGTGACTTTATGTCATCAGCAAAGAACTTGCTCAAGCCTCAAGATGGAGCTCCAATAGTAAACCCAAAGATGGATATAGTTCTTGGATGTTACTGGATGACAAAATCTGTAGATGGTGAAAAGGGTGAAGGAATGATTTTCACAAGTCCAAACCAAGCTATCACAGCATTTGATCTAGGGGCTATTACATTCCGTGCAAAGATCAAGGTTCTAGGTAGTGAAAAAGCTCGTTACAGTAAATTTGAAAACAAGCCATTCGAAACTACAGTAGGACGCCTATTCTTTAACAGTATTCTTCCGGATGATTTCCCATATATGAACGAGGAGATTACTTCAAAGCGTATGTCAGCACTTGTAGATGAGCTCATTGTTCACTATGGTATCGATGCTACTCCAAAGATTCTAGATAAGATAAAATCTTTTGGATTCAAATATGCTACTTACTCTGGAGTAACTTGGGGTATCGACAATGTGTCTGTACCAGAAGGTAAAACAGAAATAGTAAAGAGCGCTCGTGCGACAGAATTGACAGTTCGTGATCAATTCAACGAAGGTCTACTTTCTGAAGACGAACAATATCAAAAAATTATTGAAATCTGGGAGCATGCAAAGAAGGAAATTGAAAAGATAATTCCTGCGACTCTAGATATTACTGGATCTACATACGACCTTATCACTTCAGGAGCCCGCGGAAATATGGGATCTCTAGTTCAGATGTGTGGAATGAAAGGTTTGATCGTAAATACTTCTGGAGAGACACTGGACTTCCCAATTGTTCCTTCATATATCGAAGGTCTATCTCCACTTGAATATTTCATCACTACTCACGGTTCTCGTAAGGGTGCTGCCGACACAGCTTTGAACACTGCAAAGGCTGGATATCTAACTCGTCGTCTAGTAGACGTCGCACAAGATGTGGTAGTCACTGAAGAAGATTGTGGAACAAAAGATGGCAAGATGATTCATGCTGTTGAAGGAGTATTTGCAAAATACATATCAGGACGCGTATTGCTAACTGACATTAAAGATGCAGAAGGAAAAGTTCTAAAGAAAAAGGGAACTCTAGTTACAAAAGAAGATGCAAAGATGCTAGATAAGGCAGGAATAAAAGAAGCATATGTACGTACTCCACTATCTTGTGAGACAGTACACGGACTATGCCGTATGTGTTATGGTCTTGATCTTGGACGCAACTGTCTAATCGAAATCGGTCAGGCTGTAGGTATCATCGCAGCTCAAGCTATCGGTGAACCTGGTACTCAGCTTACACTTCGTACTTTCCACGCTGGAGGAGTCGCTACAGTCGACATCACTACTGGTTTGCCTCGTGTCGAAGAAATCTTTGAACGTCGCTTGCCAAAGAACCCTGCAATCATATCTCAGACAGATGGTGAAGTTCTAGAAATCACAAATGATGGAAAAGAAAAAGTAATCAAAGTTCTATCTGATACAAAGGGTGATGCAAAGACAAATGAGATGTCATACACAGTTCCTGCTCGTCGTCAGCCAGTTGTCAAAGCTGGAGACAAGATAAAGAAAGGAGACTTGCTAACAGATGGTTCTGCTGATATCAATGAAATTGTAAAATACGGAAATAAAGAAGTTGCAGAAGAGTATATCGTAAATGAAATCAATAAGGTTTACGACCTACAAAGTGCATCTATCTCTCGTAAGCATATCGAAATCATTATCCGTCAAATGTTCTCAAGAAAGAAGATCAAGGATGCCGGAGATACTACATTTTCACCAGGTGAGATAGTAGAATCAATAGAGCTTATCGAAGAGAATGATCGTGTGGCACCTGTAAATGGACGCCCTGCTACAGCAACTACAATCGTGCTTGGTATTTCAGAAGTTTCTTTGACTACTAAGAGTTGGCTATCTGCTGCTTCATTCCAAAACACAAACCGCGTATTGATAAACAATGCAATCCGTGGAGGAGTAGATAATCTAAGAGGCCTAAAGGAAAATGTTATCATTGGTAACTTGATCCCAGCTGGTACTGGATTTGCTCATCATCAAAAAGATCAAAAAGAAGTTGAAGTTCTAGACTCTGTTTCTGAAGAAGTAAATTAATAAATAATATATAATTAGGGAATATGTCACTTTCTGTAGTCCCAACCATAAAAGAACGCTTAAACATCGTGGATGTACTATCATCGTACATCACGGTGGAGGGTTCAGGTAAAAATTTTAAAGCCAAATGTCCTTTTCATAATGAAAAGACTCCGTCTTTCTATATTTCTCCTGATCGAAATAGTTATTATTGTTTTGGTTGTGGTGCAAAAGGTGACATTTTTTCTTTTGTAGAACATTTTGAAGGAACTGATTTCCTCGGTGCTTTAAAAATATTAGCTGCTCGCGCAGGCGTACAGCTAGAGGATTTTAGTAAATCTCGCGAGTCTCGCGATGAGATAGATCGATTGTATGACTGTATGGAAGAAGCAACAAAATTCTTCCAGGCTGAAATGTTGAAAAATCCAGAGGCTAGATTGTATCTGATAAATCGTGGGGTGAATGATGAATCTATTGAAAATTTTAGAATCGGTTATGTTCCAAATACATGGCGATCTGTATCTGACCATCTTTTAAAGAAAGGATTTAGTAAGATTGAAATTGAAAATGTGGGATTGATAAAAAATAAAGAAGTAGCTAAATCCGCTACAGGCGGATCGCCCGACTCGCAGAGCGAGTTTAGGAGTTTCTATGATCGTTTTCGTGGAAGAATTATGTTCCCAATATCCGACAGTAGTGGTCGTGTGATCGCTTTTTCGGGTAGAATATTTGGTCGTCCTGATGACGAGGAGGCAAAATATTTAAATAGCCCAGATACAAAGTTATTTAATAAATCAAATGTATTGTTCGGTATTGATCGTGCAAAGACCGCCATTCGAACTCGTGGGTACAGTATTATTGTAGAAGGGCAATTAGATTTGGTGTTATCACATCAGGCAGGTTTTACTAATACAGTAGCTACCTCTGGTACTGCTCTAGCTGATGCAGTAAATACTTCTGATTCGAGGGTAAACAACCTTGGCTTGCTCCGGAGACTATCACCAAATATAATATTTGCTTTTGATGGTGACAATGCTGGAGTACGTGCATGCGGGCGTGGAGCAATGATAGCATTGGGATTGGATATGCAAGTAAAAGTAGCATTATTACCGACAGGTGAAGATCCTGCTGATATCATCAAAAAAGATAGTGAAAGTTGGAAGAATATAATAAAAAATTCTGTAAACATAATCACCTTCTATCTTCATAGGATAAATGATGAGACTACGGATCTGCGTACTCGTGGACGCAAGGTGAGGGAAATCATATTCCCGTACCTAGCTATGATCAAGAGCTCTATCGAGCTGGACGCTTATATTCAGGAGATAACCAAAGCTACAAGTATAAACCAAAAAGCTATAAATGATGACTTCCAAGATTTCCTAAAAGTACATACTCCTAAATTAGAAGTAAAAGAAATTGTTAATCAAGGTAAGAAAGATGAATCTGTTTCCAGAAAGATTATCCTACTAAAAAGACTTTTTGGGATCTATAATTGGCAAAAAGAGAATAAAGATATTTATAATTTAGTTGATAAATTCAGTAAATCTATAAATGAAGTCTTTGGAGATAATTATTTTGAGGAAATGTATAGCACCCACAAAGACGACGCAGATTCACTTTCATTTGAAGTAGAGATGTGGTATGGTGGCAAGATAGATACTTTATCTAAAGATGTAGTGGAATTACTCCTAAATATAGAAGAAGAATTAATCAAAGAACGCCTAGTTGTAATCTTCAGCAAGATAAATAGTTCATCAGATTCACTACCAAAAGATTTAATCAAAGAATATCAAATATTGACACAAAAGTTGGAGTATATTAAAAATAGTCGCTTAAAATAATTTTATTTATATGGATAAAAAGAAAAATAAAAAAATAAAAAAGGTTGCAAAAAAGGTTATAACAAAAAAGAAAGTTGTAGCTAAGAAGAAGGTTGTAAAAAAGCCTGCAAAAAAGGTGACTGTTAAAAAAGTTGCTCCAAAGAAGATTGTAAAAAAACCTATCAAAAAGATTGTTAAAAAAGTTGAAAAGAAAAAGGTTGCTCCTAAAAAAATTCAACCGAAAGTTAAAGTTCCAAAAGAGAAGAAGGTAAAAACAGCAAAGCAGAGTGTAGCTGAAAAGAGGACAGTAGAGCTCGAAGCTAAAGCCCAGGAGATGATAGAAAAGGGTAAGAAGCGTGGGTTCATCACATACGACGAGATTATAAAAATGTTCCCAGATATTGAGAACAACATCTTGTTCTTAGATGAACTATACGATAAATTCTCTGTAGCCGGAATCGATGTCCTAGAAGGTGGAAATCTCCTGGATATGGATGGTGATAATGAGAAGGCAGCGCTCAAATACAGTAAGGACGCCAGTGCTTATGATTCTATTCAGATATATCTAAAAGAAATTGGTCAGTATCCATTGATTCCTGCATCTATGGAGCGTGATTTGGCAAAGCGTATCGAAAAGGGAGATCTTGAAGCAAAGAATTTGCTCGCTCGTGCAAACCTTCGCCTGGTAGTGTCTATTGCCAAGAAATATGTCGGACGTAGTTCTGACCTGACACTTCTGGATTTGATCCAAGAGGGAAACCTCGGTTTGTTTAAAGCTGTTGAAAAATTCGACTGGACAAAGGGATATAAGTTTTCAACTTATGCTACATGGTGGATTCGCCAATCAATCACTCGTGCTCTTGCCGATCAGTCCCGTACTATCCGCATACCAGTACATATGGTGGAAACAATTTCTAAATACAAACAAGTCGTCCGCCGTCTATCACAGGATCTAGGCCGTGATCCACTAGCAGAGGAGATAGCTGTAGAAATGAATATTGATGTTGAAAAGATTCATGTGATCGAACAGATCAATCAAGAGACAGTATCACTAGAACAGCCAATAGGTGATGATGATGAGAAATCTACGCGCGGTGAATTCATCGCAGATGACAAGATCCTCCGTCCAGACCAGGATGCCTCTCGTAGAATCCTATCAGATCAGATCAAAGAAGTACTAGATACTCTGTCTCCAAAAGAGCGCAAGATTCTTGAACTCCGCTATGGACTAAACGATGGTATCCAGCATAC
>JBEBAY010000024.1:0-5044 GCA_041158645.1 Candidatus Parcubacteria bacterium
CTATGAAGCTCTAGAAATCAATCCGCCAATTTTTGCTACATTACCACCAATTATGGCTACTGGTGGAAATAAAAAATTAGGCAAACGCGACGGAGCAAAAGATATTTTAGACTACAGAAAAGAAGGTTATCTACCAGAGACAATGATAAACTTTTTAGCATTCCTCGGTTGGAATCCTGGAGGCGACAGAGATGTATTGTCTGTATCTGAAATTTCAAATGAATTTGATATTACTCGCATTCAAAAAGCCGGAGCTCAATTCAACGACGATAAACTCGATTGGCTGAATAAAGAATACCTAAAAAAACTGTCTTATGAAGATCAAGAACAATACGTATTGAAATTTATTCCAGAGTCCATAAAAAGCCTACCTGGATTTTCAAACGAGATAGTTCACAATATTACACCAGTAGTTATGGATAGAATCTTAAAAGGAATAGATGTAGCGACGATGGCAGATGAGGGCGAGCTTGTGTATTACTTTGGAAAACCAGTGTATGAAAAGGATGTATTATTCTTTAAATCTTCTAAAATACCGACTGAGAATAAATATGAAATTCTGGCTTCTTATTTGAAAAAATCTATATCTATAATCGAGGGGGTCATAGAAGAGAATTTTAATAAAGATTTTATAAAAGAGGCTATTTGGCCTTATGCAGAAGAAGTGGGTCGTGGAGATATACTCTGGCCGATAAGATATGCATTATCCGGACGAGATAAATCCCCAGATCCATTTATATTGATGGAAATACTCGGTAAAAAAGAAACAATAGAGAGATTAAATACTGCAATTCAAATTTTAACAAAATCATAGTATACTAAAGAGGTGAAAATAAAATTTTTACCTCTTTTTGTTTTTTTATCAATAGGCATTTATGTGTCCTTATTTTCTTTTTATGTGAATGCTGAGACTGCAGACCAGATGAGGGAGCGCATTGATAATGCTAGTGCTGAAATCGCAAAGATAGATAGAGAAATCGTCCGTTATCAAAATATGATAGATGTGACTTCTTCAGAAAAGACATCTTTGGCAAGTATCATAAAAGAACTGACATTGACTCGATCAAAGCTTTTAGCTGAAAAACAAAAGATTGAAAAACAAATTACAAAGACAGGTCTAGTAATTGGTACATTGAATATCAATATAAAGGAGACACAGAGTGATATAGATGTCAGTCGTAGGGTCATAGCAAAATTGCTATACGAGCAATATCAAAATGAAAACATTACACAGCTAGAGAGAGTGCTGTCTTCTGAAGATCTCAGCGATGCTTCTTTTAACTACAACTCTGTTTTGTCTGTGAGTGCAAAACTGGATAAATCTATCGAAGAATTATCTGAGGATAAAGACCAGCTTCTAGTTTCTAAGAATAAAAAAGAGTTAGAAGAGAAGAATTTGAAAACTCTCAAGAATACTCTAGTTCAAAAGCAGAAAACAATTGAGATAACGAAATCAGAAAAAGATAATCTATTGCAAGAGACAAAAAACAAGGAAGCTGAATATAAAAAGATACTAGCTGAGCAGATCAAGATTCGTGATCAATTTGAAAAAGATATCAGAGATTATGAATCAAAGTTGAAATTCTTGTTGAACCCAAAACTAATACCATCTGCTGGTTCAGAGGTATTTGCCTGGCCATTGGACAAGGTATTTATAACTCAATTATTTGGTAAGACTTCTGCTTCTGGTCGTCTGTATGCATCGGGGTCGCACTCTGGTGTGGATTTCCGTGCCCCGATAGGTACGCCTGTAAAATCTATGGGTAAGGGGACTGTGATGGGTGTAGGAGATACTGATTTGTATTGTAAAAAAGCTTCATTTGGTAAGTGGATATTTATCAAATATGACAATGGACTCTCTACTACCTACGGACACTTATCTTCATATATAGTAAAAGCTGGTGACGAAGTAAATACTGGCGATGTAGTTGGATATAGTGGCAATACTGGCCACTCCACGGGTCCACACCTGCATCTGACTGTGTATGCATCTCAGGGTGCGCGAGTAGATACTGTGCCTAGTATATCTTGCGCTGGCAAGACCTTTATAATGCCTATAGCACCTACTAGCGCATATCTAGATCCAATGTTGTATCTACCAAAGGTAACAGCGGCGATGGTCAAAAAATAATCATAATGTTATTATTTATATATGCAACAGAATAAACAAAAGGGGAGTGTGCTGTTTATATTTATAGTAATAATCGGTTTGATTTTAGTTACTCAGTATAACCTAAAAAGTATTTTTGAATCTCCTCAGTTCAAAGAAAATATGACATATCTCCGATCTATCCCTACTATGGTTTTCAAAACTTTAGTTATTGATCCGACTGTAAATAATCTAAAAACTCAAGTAGAAAATGTAGGCTTAAACCAGACCAATATAGACAAATTGAATAAAGGCGAGATCCCTGAAGAATTTAAACAAAATTTTAATATCAGTAAAACTTCGAATTAGAAATTAGGCGGGGAGTCGGTCACAAGTATGAGTCGGGGTGGTCTCCCCTTACAGGGGCAGTATACCTTTTCCATGAACTTCGTTAATAAGGAAAAGCTTTTCGACGCCCCGCACACAAGCAAAGCAGTTTGCTTGCTCTCGGGCACAAATAAAAAGAACCTCTTGCGAGGTCTTTTTTGTGCCCGAGGCGGGGGTCGAACCCGCATCCCTTGCGAGACACGATTTTAAGTCGTGCGCGTATACCAATTCCGCCACTCGGGCTTACTTATTACCATATGGGCAATGGATAGATATTATCACATTTTATTGAATATGTGAATTGCTGTTTAAATACAGAAAACCCACAAACGAGCGGGTCGTCTGTGGGTTAAAATTTAATAAATCATTTATTTTTTATCAAGGTGCATTCCGAGGATAAAAGATATTATTCCGCTCGCAATCATCACAATGAATAACCACATTTGTTTAGCAGAATTTTCATCAGCAAAAGAAAATGCAATCATTAATATTAATGTTATAAAACATAATGAAATAAAAGTTAACCAAAGAATTGGCTTTTTAAATAATGCCCATAATACGTAAATAAAGTTTTTCGGTTCTAGTACCATGGCTGTTCCGGTTTTGAGATCTCCGTTAAAGCTTGGCCATTGACCATTGTCAGTGTTTCTGTAAAAATTGGCAGTTTGATTTTTTACATCAAATTCCCATACATCAACTGAATCAGGATGATTACAATTGCCATAAGGCAGCGACACAGAAATTACTGACCCGTAGCATTCAATTCTTCTCCAGTCTCCAAATTTCCCATACATGGAAAGTTTTGACAACAGTAAGCTTTTTTGGAAATGTAGGATACATTCATTGATAGCTAGGGCAAATAATGCATTTACTTTTTTCATTTGTTATTTTTTTAGGTTTGATTATATTATATCACTCATTTGTGTAATGTCAACCCTTATTAAACCTCGTATTATTTGATATACTTGAAAAATGTCACAGAAATACTACACAACAATAGGGCTCGAAATCCATGCGGAGTTAAATACTGTATCCAAGATGTTTTGCGGATGCAAGAATGACCCCGAGGAAAACCACCCAAATTATAACGTCTGCCCAGTGTGTATGGCCCACCCAGGTACACTGCCTGTATGCAATAAAAAGGCCATAGAGAGCGTCGTACGAGTAGGAATGGCTATAGATGGTACAGTGGCCGACTTTACTGAATTTGACCGTAAAAACTACTTTTATCCAGATATCCCAAAAGCATACCAGATTTCACAATACAAATACCCAATAGTCAAAGGTGGAAAATTAGCGGGTGTAGATATCACTCGTGTGCACCTCGAGGAGGATACTGCTACGTCATCACATAGTGCCGATGGATCTCTTGTGGACTTCAACCGTGCTGGCGTGCCACTGATGGAGCTAGTCACTGAACCCGTGATCCATGATATCGAGCAGATTGGTACTTTTGCAAAAGAGCTACAGATGCTACTACGATACCTAGGAGTTTCAGATGCAAACATGGAAAAGGGTCAGATGCGAGTAGAGGTGAATATCTCTGTATCTACTGATCCTGATAAATTCGGCATACCAGTAGAGGTGAAAAATATCGCTTCATTTAAATCTGCCGAGCGTGCAGCGATCTACGAACAAAAGCGTATGATTGATTTGATTGAAGAAGGCAAGATTGAAGAGATGGTAAAAGAGACTCGTGGATGGGATGATGCAAAGCAAAAGACTTTCTCTCAGCGTAGGAAGGAGACTGCAGACGACTACAGATATTTCCCAGATCCAGATATTCCAAAATTCTATTTGAGTAAGATGTTCAATATGGAGGAATTGCGAGCAGATCTACCAGAGCTACCATCTGCCAAGCGCGCACGATATACAAAAGATTACGGAATTAAAGATGAAGATATCGAGAGCTATGTAGTAGATATAAAATTGGCTGAATGGTTCGAAGGTGTGGCTGCAAAGCTAAACGGCCCTGAACAAATCAAGACTGCATCAAACTATATTACTTCGGATTACTTAGGATTGAAGAAATCCAATCCAGAGATAAATCTTCCAAACAATGAGCACTTTGCGGAATTAATAAGGATGACTACTGATGGATTAATATCTTCTCGTGCAGCAAAAGACATCTTGGCAATGATTGTATTGAAAGATGAGAGTCCAATGCAAATCGCCACAGAGAAGGATTTGATTCAGAAAAACGATGAAGGCGCATTAAAGGAAATCGCGCAAAAGATCATCGATGCGAATCCTGCAGTGGTAGCTACATATAAGGGGGGCAAAGAGAATGCACTCATGTCACTAGTAGGTCAAATTATGAAGGAGACAAAAGGCAGTGCCAACCCAGCCCTAGTGCAAAAGATTCTTAAAGAACTTCTAGCTTAAAGTGTAAATATGTTTATGTTATACTGTGTGTATATTAAAAGTTAATCGGATAGCTTCGCTTGTGCGAGGTGATTCCGCAGAATCAAAATTATGGCAACATTGGCAATATTCGGACGTGTTTTGTTTGGAGCGTATTTTCTTTATTCAGGTATAAATCATTTCAAGAATCAAAAGAGTCTTGCA
>JBEBAY010000025.1:0-2999 GCA_041158645.1 Candidatus Parcubacteria bacterium
AGAAATTTGAAAAAGAAGGCAAGCCATTGGAACTAGAGCGTATAAAGCGCCGCACAAATTATGATCTAGCGATGATCAAAGAAGTCGGATACTGTAATGGTATCGAAAACTATTCTCGGCATCTGTCTGGCAAGAAGGAGGGCGAGGCACCCGAGACATTGCTCGCATATTTCAAAAAAGATTTCCTCACTATCATCGATGAGTCACATGTCACACTGCCACAGCTCCAGGGTATGTATGCAGCCGATAAATCTAGAAAGGAGACTCTCGTTGAATTCGGTTTTCGTCTACCAAGTGCAAAGGACAACAGGCCATTGAAATCTGAAGAATTTGAAGAGCGTGTCGGCCAGGTAGTATACGTATCTGCGACTCCTTCTGATCGAGAGAAATCTGTGAGCGACAAAATAGTCGAGCAGATTATCCGCCCTACAGGATTGATTGATCCAGAAATTGTTATTAAGCCAGTGAGTGCGGGTGCAGATTTTCCTGGCCAGGTTCAGGATTTTATAGCCGAGACCGAGGCAACTATCAAGCGTGGCTTTCGTGTGATAGCGACTACATTGACCAAGCGTATGGCAGAGGATCTCTCTATTTACCTTAAGGAAAAAGGAATCAAGGCCGAGTATATGCACAGCGAGATCAAGACTATTGAGCGTATTCAAATCCTAACTCAATTTAGAAAAGGTGAATTCGACGTGATCGTCGGGGTGAATCTCCTCCGTGAGGGACTAGATCTTCCCGAGGTAGCACTCATCGGAATCCTCGATGCCGACAAAGAGGGCTTCCTCCGATCGGAGACATCACTCATCCAGACCATCGGACGTGCCGCTCGCAACAGCGAGGGCAAGGTGATTTTGTATGCCGACAAGATGACCGGCAGTATGGAGCGTGCCATAGGCGAGACTACTCGCCGTAGGAATATTCAGATTGCATACAATAAAAAGAATGGCATCACACCAAAGACAATTTTGAAGAAGATTCAGGATATCACAGAGAGAATGGAGAACAAACACGAAAAAGCTGTGAATGCAGAACTTGATCTAGATATTGAGCTTTTCAAAAAAGCTTTTGCAAAGGATAAAAATAAGAAGGGTAAGACAGAAAAAGATTCAATAAACAATTTGCTTCTCTCTGACGAAGAGCGCAATATCCTCGTGTATGACAAGATTATAAAAATGAAAGAAAAAGAAATGAATAGTGCTGTAAAGGAATTAGACTTTGAGACTGCAGCTATCTTGAGGGATGAGATAATGATGCTTAAGAGGAAGTTAGAAGTCCCAACAAAAAAAGAGGAAGACAAATAAAAAAGCCGCTTATGAAAATAAGCGGCTTTTTTGATTTAATTTTCTTCTAGCATTAGTATTGTTTTGTAATATCCATTTAGATATTTCATTCCTAATTCAGTTCCTTTGTCCACTTGATCAATCAAGTCCGTTATCTGGAAAGTTTCTTCTCCATGATGTATAGATGACTTTTGATTTGAAATTCCTTCTATGTGTCTTATGCATTTTTCTTTTAATTTATGCAATTCCATAGGGTAAATGTGGTCATTACTTAGATTGGGTATTTTAGTTAAAAACACCGGCAACCACATAAACAAAGGAATAATTCCAATAGAAACAAGTATTTCAATTGCTAAAAATACAAAATCATCAGTATCTCCTATAGAGATAGTTTTGATTGCCAAAACAATCCAAATTAGATTGTAGATCAAGAATCCTCTAAATACCCAGAAGTTCTTGGTAAGGTAAATAATTTTTTCCATGATTGTATAAATTTATTTGTTTTTCCTAAATCTTACTCTTTGTCGTAATATTGTCAAATAGGCGATAAATAAAAAAGCGACTTACCTCGGTAAGTCGCTTTTAAATTTTGTTTCTTTGGCTTTAGGCCGGTTGTGCCATTGTTGGCGTCTGCTCTGCTGAATCCATTTTGTGGAATTCATTAAAATTTGCTTTGATCACAATTCTGTTAGGTGATTTGTTGAAAGTTTCCTTGTCGATCTCTTCCGCAGTAAAAGAAAAATTACTGTGATCTCTTTCCCCGTGGAATTCTTGTTTAATAATTTCTTTTACCTCTTCTTTTGAAATTGAATAATTTTCAGGAGCCTCACGTTTGCGAACTGCACAAACAAATAGTCTCTCGCTTTTTTTTCTTTCAAAAAAATCAATGTTGAGATTTAAAAATTTTGATGACATTTTTTTTGGATTTTAAAGGTGAATTGGAATTAATTTTCGAAAATTTCTCTTAACTGTACTCCCGTATGGACTCTTTGTCAAATGATGGAATAGATGGTATACTGTTAAATAGTTAAATATCGATACACCCACACATAGAGCAATTGTGGGGATATTATCATTTATAATACAATTTATGGCTAAAACAGATAAAAATATAGATAAAATAATAGTAAAGGGTGCCCGCACTCACAACCTCAAGAATATTGATGTAGAAATGCCACGCAACAAGATGGTGGTCATTACTGGTATGTCTGGCTCAGGGAAATCATCATTGGCCTTTGATACTATCTTTGCCGAGGGTCAGCGCCGATATGTAGAATCCCTATCTGCATATGCTCGTCAATTCCTCAATCAGATGCCAAAGCCAGATGTGGATGAGATCACAGGTCTGTCTCCAGCCATCTCTATTGATCAGAAATCTCGATCAAATAATCCTCGCTCTACTGTAGCTACTATCACAGAGATATACGACTATCTCCGTGTTCTTTATGCTCGTATCGGACGACCGCACTGCCCAGAATGTGGAGCTGAAATTAAAAAACTTTCTAATGAAGAAATTTTGAATTTCATATTAGAGAAAATTAAAAATTTTGAAAAAACAGCAAAGAAGCAAAAGGTCATGGGTCTAAATAAATCCGATGGATTTATCGACCGAACTTCGCGTCGCGAAGTTTTAGGTGTGGAATGGGACGAGACTCCTATCACTATCTATGCACCTGTAGTGCGCGGCCGTAAGGGCGAGTATTATCAGATGCTCTA
>JBEBAY010000026.1:0-4092 GCA_041158645.1 Candidatus Parcubacteria bacterium
AGAACCAGTAGAGTGGCTGCGATAATCTCAAACCAACCATTCAATAGTACAAACTTTGTAGCAGAAATTGGTAGCATATCTATAAATGATGGTAGGTATGATGTCCAAGCAGAAGCATCCGATAGCTGAACAAAACCAAAATAAAAGAATACGAAAGCCATAGTAATTCTCAATACAAGTGCGGATTCTATTTTATTTAAAAAATTTGTATTTTGCATATATTTATTTCAAGAGTGTACCAATCTTATAATTTCCCAATTCAGCATTTGCTCTACGCTCTCCCCCGTGCTGATTATCAAAAGTATTTGTACCATCCCTACCACAAAGCGAGATTATTTCTCTGGATCCTCCTGGGTGCTGACTGATAAATGAAGTCACATCATAGACATTGCCATATACAGCAGTCCAGCAGTTAGAACTTGAATTATGATTTTCTACGTCAGACAGAGTGAATCCTGTAGGTGCAGAATTTACCTTAGATGCAGGAACCACAGCTGGAGTTGTCTTTACTGCAGGAGTATTGGTGCTTGTCTTTGACGCAGGAACCACTACATTTGTATTTACTTTTGAGGCAGTAGAATCTACTGTATTTTCATAAACCCCATTATTCGAATCATTTTTAACACTATTTTCTTTAGATACTAAGATAAAAACAGAACCCGTAATAAATATCGCAAGTGCGACAATGCCAATCGTTGTTTTATTCATAGATATAGTATACGCCCATTTTTTTAAAATGTAATCAGTTTGTTAAAAATGTAGTCCTTTAGGGCCAATATTACTTTTCTAAAAATAGTCGAGCTAGGCGCAATGTATCGTAGGAATACTTTCCATCAAAATGCTCAAACACAGCTGTGAGCGATCGAGTGTCGAGCCGGTGGAATGCCTTGTGAATAGCAGGTAGAGCTTTTTCTGTTTTTTTATCTAAAATTCTAGACAGTGCCCCTACTGGAATCTTCTCCTCTACTACTAGTTCCTCGATATGAGTAAAGATTGTACTTTCTTTTAATTTACGTAGCTTTGCTATCTCTACTATATCCCTACCCTCATTCCACATATCTAGAGTCAATTCTTTTGTATCTACTTTTACTGTTTTTTTCTCTTTTACTTTTTTCTGAAAATCACTACTAGGATTCACTACCCCACCAGATGCACGAATAAAATTATCGTACATTTTTTGTAATTCATTTTTAGGTAATTTTGAAAATTCTATTTCTGCTGCACTTGATTGCTCTTTAAATATTTGATCTTGGGAGAATATTTGAGGGTGCACTTCAAAAGCTCTTCTATTCCATCCGAGTAGGTGCAATCCTGAGAGTCGGCGAACACGAGAGAGTGCCACATAGCCCTGCCCATATTCAAATACATCAGACAGATCCATCACTGCCTCATCCAGACTCATACCCTGGCTCTTGTGCACAGTGATAGCCCATGCCAGGCGCAGTGGAATCTGCGAGATGCTAGCGCGAACTTTTCCATTCTCCTCTAGCGCCCACTCTGCAGGCTCGACTGTAAATTTACGACCGTTGCGATCCTCTACTACTGGATAGCGAGTTCCGGGGGCGAATCCGACGATGGTGCCTAGTGTGCCATTCACATATCCTTCCTTTTGATTGTTCTTTGTACACATTACCTCGGCGCCCAATTTCAATACTAGTGTATCCGGAGAGAGGCATCCCTTCTTCAATGTCTCGACGATGATGTCGCGACCAGTACCCACCATACGATAGAATTCTTTTTCTTCTTTTATTTTCTCGAGCATCGAATTGTTCACACTATCTACATCTACATTGCGGGAGAAAAGCTTGAGCATCTTGTGTGATGTCTTGCCTACCTCTACCCTGCGCGCCTCGAGGTGCTCGAACATATCTTCATCAAAAGTATTAGATCGGATAGAAGATAGTATAGATAAAAACACATCATCGTCCTGACGGTATTGCTCGGACAGATAGCAAGTGATCGGATGCGCACGTTCCCAAGAGCTCGCCTCGTATGCGAATATGCCTAGTGGCCTGGCTTCAAATAGTGCATCCTGATTGTAGTCATCTTCTGGTACTTTTGTATTTAAAATATCTCTCTTTGTGATCGGTGGTAGTTGAAAAAAATCTCCGACAAATATTACCTGCAGTCCCCCAAAGGCCTCGGTGCTACGGCGGACCTCTCTACATACAGCATCCACCATATCAATAGTATTGGGTCCGAGCATGGATACCTCGTCTATCACCAGCACCTTTGCCTTGGCTACACGGCGAGTGATGTACTCACTAGTAGATATTTTATCCAGATCATATTTCGTCAAAGATTTGCGAATACCAATTCCACTCCAAGAGTGAATAGTCATACCTCCTATGTGTGTAGCTGCGATACCTGTAGATGCAGTAATAGCCACCTCTATACCACGAGTGCGTAAATAAGACACATATTCATTTATCGTATGTGTCTTGCCGGCACCAGGCTCCCCTGTCAGGAAAACATTGGCCCCAGTCTTTAGTATTTGTAGCGCCTCACTTTGAATCATTAATATAGTATAGCAAATAAAAAATAGACTGGGACCGCTTCGCTTATCGGTCCTTAAATACTACTGGGACCGTGAGTACACTTATCGCCGATTACATCGGCAGGTACTTTTCGTTCTGGTAAACCAGAGAACGAAAAGTCTTTCGATTCCCAGACGGAAGACACGCAGGTGTCTTCCTTAGTCCCCCAATAGAAAAAGCCGGCACAAGGCCGACTTTTTCTATTGGGGGACTACTGGGAATCGAACCCAGATCGAAGGTTCCACAAACCTCAGTGTTAACCGTTACACCATAATCCCCATATATACAATCCTACTTGTAAGTAGGAGGTTCCTCATTTATACCAGAAAAGTGGTTAGAAAGTCTAGCTAATGCATAAAGTAGTGACGAGAGCCTGTTTAGATATGCTTTTGTATAAATACCTACTTTTACATTTCCTTCATCTGCCACACCCACCACTCTCCTCTCTGCACGACGAGATATAGTGCGGGCGACATCAAAAAATGCAGCCAATTCTGTTCCTCCAGAGATAAAGAATGAAGTAATCGGTGGTAATTCTTTTTCTATGGTATCTACATAGTTTTCTACTTCTTTTACTTTATCTTCAGATATTGTCATATCACTACCAGCGAGCTCTGCCTGAACAATAAAAAGATTCTGCTGCACATCGTGTACAACTTTTTCAAAATTCTGTCCTGTAGGAACTTTAAATCCAGACTCTGCACCTTTTACTTTGCAGACACCTAGAAAAGAATTGATCTCATCGAGAGTTCCTAGTGCTTCTGCAATATTTGAACTTTTAGATATTTTCTGATTGCAACCAAAAGTCTTTGTTGTACCATCATCCCCTTTTCTTGTGTAAAGCATATTATATATATAAACGATAAAAAATTAATAGAAACATAAGTATAGATATCAATGCTGATGATATACACCATATACACCACTGCTTGATAAGAAAACTCTGTATTAGCATAAGGTACACAGAGAATAGCACAGACATACCAGATATCACAATAAATAACTCATTTATAAACGGAGTCCAGACTAGATAAAAATAAACAAATAAGTATGCAGATGTGATAAATAAATAATATATCAAACCTAGGACTTCTACACGCAATGGACCTACTACAGAATAATCGCTATTTGTCACTAGCTCACAATTAGTCCTCACGGGGCAAATCAATTTTTTCTTTGCACTTTTTTCTCTGTAAATATAAAGAGCAATAAAAAAACCTGACAACCCTAGTAATACAAATATTATAGATATAAATATTTCTAAATTTATTTGCATACAGTTCCAGATAGGGCTATTTTTGTAGTTATTTTTTTATTTGTACTATCAGCACATATATAGCTACCAGCTTCTACTGATGACGGGAATGACATAGCCCAAGATTTTGTAGTCGAATAACAAGATCCCTCGCCATCTGTATTGTTAAAGATAGTATCCAGGAAAGATGAGATAGTGTTTGCACTCATATCATTAGGATCAGTATAGAAAAGAGAATCTTTTTCTGGATCAATACAACTACCCTTTGGATTTGGCTTGGTGCCATATTGATTTTTGTTT
>JBEBAY010000027.1:0-5874 GCA_041158645.1 Candidatus Parcubacteria bacterium
CATACCTAGAATCGCGATGATATCCTGGAGATCCTTGTAGCGCTGTAGAACACGCTGAACTTCACGAGCTACTTCATAGTGATCTTTTCCTACGATGTTTGGATCGAGGATTGTAGATGAAGAGTCTAGTGGATCAACAGCTGGGTAAATACCTATTTCTGTAAGAGAACGGTTTAGAACCACTGTAGAGTCGAGGTGGGCAAAAGTAGTAGCTGGAGCCGGGTCTGTAAGGTCGTCGGCTGGCACATATACGGCCTGCACAGATGTAACTGAACCTTTGTCTGTAGATGTGATGCGCTCTTGCATCATTCCCATCTCTGTAGCCAATGTAGGCTGATACCCTACCGCTGATGGGATACGTCCTAGTAGAGCTGATACCTCAGAACCTGCCTGTGTAAAACGGAAGATGTTGTCGATGAAGAATAGAACGTCTTTACCTTCTTGGTCACGGAAGTGCTCCGCCATTGTCAGACCTGATAGGGCTACACGCATACGAGCACCAGGTGGTTCATTCATCTGTCCGAACACCATGGCAACCTTGTCGAGAACCTTGGAATCTTTCATTTCGTGATATAGGTCATTTCCCTCACGAGTACGCTCCCCAACTCCTGCGAACACAGAGTAACCTCCGTGATTTGACGCGATGTTGTGGATGAGCTCTTGAATAACCACAGTCTTTCCCACACCAGCACCTCCGAATAGACCAACCTTTCCTCCTTTTAGAACTGGACAGATAAGGTCGATAACTTTGATACCAGTCTCGAGAATCTCAACCTTTGTAGCTTGAGATACGAAAGATGGAGCAGCGCGGTGAATCGGTGAACGATCCTCTGTAGCTGCCGGACCTGCGTCGTCGATAGTATCGCCGAGCACGTTGAATATGCGACCAAGAGTCGCCTTGCCTACTGGCACTGAGATAGGTAAGCCAGTATCCACTACCTCCATACCGCGTGAGAATCCATCTGTAGTATCCATAGCAACAGTACGTACGACATTACCGCCAACGTGCTGCTCTACTTCTAGAACCAACTTTTTGCCGTTACCTTCTACAGTAAGAGCGTTGTAAACAGCTGGTAGATCCTTTTCGAATTCTACGTCTACGACCGGTCCAATAATTCTTTTGATTTTTCCTGTGGTTTTCATAATTGATTTATAATATTAATAATGTTTATAACTTTTTAACTTACACTTGCCATACCGGCACTAATCTCACTGATCTCTCTTGTAATACCTGCCTGACGAGCTTTGTTGAATGCCAATGTCAGATCGTCGATCATCTCCCCTGCGGCCTCGCTTGCATTCTTCATGGCCATCATACGAGAGGATTGTTCACTTGCCTGGGACTCTAGAATCATTTGGTAGATCTGCATTCGGACCAATTTCTCTGCTAGAGACTCAATCAATATTTCTTTATCTCCATCAAATGCATACTCGATATTGTTGTCTTCAATCTTTAATTTATCTCTTTCCTCTCCGACTTCTTCGATAGCTACCTTAAGCTCGGCACGACTGATCGGTAGGAGCTGTCTGATATTTGGCTTTTGAGATAGTGCTGATACAAAGTCTGTATATGCTACATAGATCTTTCCATAATTATTCTTTTTATATTCTCCAGTTACCATACTCGACACAGGAGCTATATCTCTGAGGTCTACATTTTCAGACAGATCAAGAAATGCTGCAACTATATTCTGATTTGTTCTTCGCATAGCAACATCACCCTTTTTACCTATAGTGATAAGATCAATATTAGCAGAACCTGTAGATTCTCTGAGCATTTTAATTGTTCTTTTTATTATTTGTGCATTGTAGGCACCACAAAGTCAACGAGTTGAAGTAATGAGAACAACTATATCCTTTTTTGCACCATTCTCAGAAAAGAAAGGATGAGGAATCTCGTCTATACGAGCAGACAATGAAGACAATACATCCCATGAGTAGTATGCATACAATCGAGATGCGAGAGCGTTTGAAACCGCACGCTTCATCTTTGAAGCCGCTACGAGCTCCATCGCTTTCGTAATCTTCTTTGTGTTCTTCACACTCTTTATTCTTCTTTTAATTTCTTTTGTTCCAGCCATATAATTTTTATTTCAAAAATCCTGCAGTAAAATCTGCGATTGCTTTCTTCAAAGATTCTTCACTTGCATCTGTCCACATTTTTGTAGTGCGAACATCAGAGTAAAAGTCTTTTGCATTTTGTTCTGTGTAGTCTAGGAGTTCAGTTTCGAATTCTTTTAGTTTTTCTACAGGCACAACATCTAGGAATCCTTTTGTAAGAGCATACAAAGTCACAACCTGAGCTGCTGTATCTACTGGAGAGTACTGTGGCTGCTTCAATATTTCAACGGCACGCTTTCCACGTTCTAGCTGCTTCTTTGTAGACTCATCTAGATCTGAACCGAATTGAGCAAAAGCTTCAAGCTCACGATATTGAGCAAGGTCGAGCTTCAATGTACCAGACACCTTTTTCATAGCCTTGATCTGAGCAGATGAACCCACACGAGATACTGATAGACCCACGTTTACAGCTGGGCGAATACCCTTGTAGAAGAGGTCTGTTTCTAGGAAGATTTGTCCGTCTGTAATAGAAATAACGTTTGTAGGAATATATGCAGACACATCACCAGCTTGAGTCTCGATGATTGGAAGTGCAGTGATAGATCCACCACCGTATTCCTTGTTCTTTCTACATGCACGTTCTAGTAGGCGTGAGTGAAGGTAGAACACATCTCCAGGGTAAGCTTCACGGCCTGGTGGACGACGTAGTAAAAGTGAGATTTCACGGTAGGCTACAGCATGCTTTGAAAGATCATCATAAATGATCAACACATCTTGACCCTTGTCCATAAAGTATTCAGCAATAGCGACTCCTGTATATGGAGCGATATATGATAGAGCAGCACTCTCAGAAGCACCTGCAGATACTATGATTGTATAGTCCATAGCACCACCTTCCTCTAGACGAGTTTGTAGTTTTCGTAGTTTTGAATCCTTTTGTCCGATTGAGACATATACACAGATCATATTCTGACCCTTTTGGTTTAGAATTGTGTCGATAGCGATAGCAGTCTTTCCTGTCTGACGGTCACCGATGATCAGCTCGCGCTGTCCGCGACCGATTGGGATCAATGCATCGATCGCCTTTACTCCTGTCTGAACTGGTTGATCAACTCCCTGACGACTCATCACACCAGAAGCCACACGCTCCACTGGATAAAAATCTGTAGATTCGATTTTACCTTTACCATCGATTGCTTCACCTACAGCATTCACGACGCGACCGATTTGAGCATCACCTACTGGAACAGAGAGTATTTTACCTGTTGATTTAACCTCTTCACCCTCTTTGATACGAGAAAAATCACCAAGAATAATAATACCCACTGAATCTTCATCTAGGTTCAAAGCTACACCTTTTGCACCACTGGCAAAAATGACCATTTCAGAGGCCTGTATATCATGAAGTCCTGAAACCTTTGCGATACCATCAAAAACTTCAAGGACATATCCTACTTTGTCAGCTTTTACTTCGACGTTAAATTTTTCTATTTGTTTTTTTAACTTTTCTACAATGTCGTTTTTCATAATAATTTCTATATTTGTGAATTTAAATAATCTTGAAGTTGGTGTAATTTTTTTGCGAGTGTAAGGTTTATGACTTCATCTGCTACTTGTATTTTTATTCCTCCTAAGTGATTCTTGTTTTCTACAATCTCGAGCTTTACCTCTTTTGCATTGTATCTTTTCATCAGCTCCTTCTTTAGGTTACTAATAGTTGTATCTCGAAGTGGATGAGCAGTCTCTACGTGGACACGAATCACTCCATCATTTTCATCAATTATTCTCTGCAAATGGCTCAGGATTTCAGGAGACTTGCCAATCATACCTTTTTCAATCAGAAAATCGGCAGTACTAGCAAGTACCATATCCAGATCTTTGCCTTCTCTTTCTTTTGATGCCTCGTATACTGCTTGGGCAAATTTTTGTGGTGATAATTTAGACATAAATTTATTTTAAGCTTTCTCTATTTTTTTTAACTGCTTGTCCACAAAAGAAGAATCCACTTCATCTTCCAATAGTTTCTCTGTAGCTCTTACGACTAGATAGACAACCTCTTTTTTCACTTCCTCCATCATTTTATTTTTTTCTGCTTCCAGGCTCTTTTTTCCTTGTTCTACCATTCTGTTGACTTCTTCTTGGGCGATGCGAATCATATCAGCTTTCTTTTCTTCGGCATCATTTTTACCACTCTGGAATATTTCATGAGCTTCCAATCGTGCTTTTGATGTGATCTCATCAGCTTCTTTTTGTGTAAGAGCCAATATCTCAGAATGACGCTTTGCATCAACGAGACCTTTTTCTATGCGAGCTGATCTCTCAGACATCACCTTTTTAAGAGGCTTGAGTGCGAATAAGTAAAAAACAACCAGAACAACACCAAAGTTAATAGCCTGCGCTATCATTATTTTCCAATCTATGTGAAATGTCTCTATAAATGAATCCATAAATATTTAAATTAAATTAATAAATTATTAACAACTAATTCCTAGCAATTAGAGATAGAGTTCTAATTACTAGTGATCATGCGTCAAATTACTTGATTGAAAAAGCGATAACTAGAGCATAAATAGCAATAGCTTCAGCGAACGCACACGCAATAAGCATAGGAACAAAAACTTTTCCTGAAGCTTCTGGGTTGCGACCAATCGCTTCCATAGCCTTTGAGGCAATCATACCGATAGCTAGAGCTGGTCCAATTGAACCAATTCCAATTGCTAGTGCCTTTGCTAACATTGTAGTTTCCATAGTATTTATTTATATGTTAATTAATAATAAATTTCCGACTTTTATTTTTTGAAGGAAATTGTTTATGTAAACATATTTATATTTACATAAACAATTTCCTTCTATTCTACTAATGCGCGGGAGACAATTCTGAATTATTCTCTTCGTGCTTCTTATGTTCATCGTGATCCTCATCATGATCTTGTGATGCAATTGTGTAGTACACAAGAGTAAGGATTGCGAAGATAAATGCCTGAATCACTCCTACGAAAATTTCAAGAATCAAAAATGGTGTCGGCAATAGATATGCGATGATTGCACCCATTGAAGCGAGCAACACTTCTCCAGCAAAGACATTTCCGAAAAGACGAAACGATAGCGAAGCAACTTTTGCAAATTCACCAATGAGCTCCAGTATTCCTACAGCAAACATAATCGGAGCAGTCATAAGGACAGTAGGTTCTTTTCTTATTTTTTTAAATATTCCTCCAACAGCCTTTAGATTAATATACTTATTGAATGTTTTGAACAACCCTATAGATATTATTCCAAATATATTTGCTCCTATTACAGAGAGTATCGCTAGTGGCAATGTACCATTTACATCAGCTGTACCACTACGTATAAGAGGTACAAATGCTTGTCCGTGTTCAGTCAAATGTAGCAACCCCATTCCACCAACTGGAAGTAGTCCTATCCAGTTATTCAAAAGCACTATCATAAAAACAGTAAAGACTATCGGAAATGCTTTATTTGTGATCTTTCTATCCCCTGTTACTTGATCAGAAAAACTTTCAGCTCCTTCTATTAGGAGTTCAAAAAGATTCTGGATACCTTTCGGTATTTGCTTTATAGACAAGCGAATAACAATAGAAAGAATAATAAATACAAGAACAACTAGAAAACTAGTAAAAAGAGCATTTGTTACAGTAAAAGAACCTATGTGAGCTATTGGCTCAGCATACAGAGTAGGTACGTGTGCTACTCCACCTGCAGCATGGGCTACTTTTGGGCTTACTAGTCCTATTAATTCATTGTATATTTGATCCATATAATTTGTTTATTTTATATTATTATATTCTTATT